>NZ_AQOQ01000030.1:0-40316 GCF_002888555.1 Alcanivorax sp. MD8A
GCAAGGAGTTATTCAGAGGCTCCCTCGTCACTCGGTGCAACACCTCGCGCCGAACACATCAAACCGACCCTGGAGTCCCCTATGGCCGTCACCCCCTTTGTGGCCTTCCCCTGCTCTGCCGAGCTGCGCAGCGAAACCGAGAAGCTGATCATCAACCTGCGCGCCGGCGTTTCCGAGCCGCAGAACAAGGCCGCCATGGCCACCATTGACCTGCTGATTGAAGACCTGCTCGATGGCTTCCTGCTCAAGCTGATTGATGTGCTTGAAATGCAGAATTTCATGGCCAAGCTGGTGCGCAGCACCGCCGGCACCATCAACAAGGCGGGCTCTTCCATTGCCAACGCCGCGCTGAAGAAAATGGACAACGACCAGATGCGCCCCATGGCGGATCACGTTGCCTCGCTGATGCTGGATGTGGAAGTGAACGGCGAAATGCAGCCATGGATGGGTGTGCCTGTGTCTGACGAACTCTCGAAGGAGCTGCACGATGTGGCAGCAGGCCTGTGCGGCGACACCCCCAAGGAATTCGTCTCCATGGCCATGGATACCCTGGATAAGCTCACCACCCAGGCTGCGGAAGTGTATATCAGTGAGTCTGTGCGCCTGCTGCAGGTGGGTATTGTGCTGCGCAAGATGGCCAGCGCAGCGATTTCCGCAGTGAAAGGCGCCATGCGCCTGATGCTGAAGAAGACCCTGCCGGACCTGGATGAAACCCAGCTCAAGGCGCTGGGCGACTACATCAATACCCTGCATGTGACTGACGGTGCGGCGGTGGAGTTTAAAGAGAGCGCGTGATTACGCTGGATGCTCTGTGATAAAGAGGATCACGCCGTAGGAGCGTCGCTCGCGGCTCGATAAAAGCCCAGGGTCAAAAGCAGCTTCACCACAGAGTTTAGAGATAGAAACTGTCTTTTCCTCATTGATCTCTGTGGAAAACATACCTTTTAAAGGTGGTAGCTATCGCGCCGCGAGCGACGCTCCTACGGGAAGGCTCAATAGCCCCACAAAAAAGGCCGGACATTTGTTCGGCCTTTTTCGTCAGGTATCAGACGTCCTCACTTGCTCAAATACCGCATGGCCTTTTCCAGGCCTTCGATGGTCAGCGGGAACATCTTGTCTTCCGACAATTGCTTGATCCACTGGGTCGAGGTGGTCATCTGCCAGGCGCGCTCGGGCTCGGGGTTGAGCCACACCACCTTCTCGTAGGTTTCCTTGATCCGCTGGAACCAAACGGCACCGGCCTCTTCGTTCCAGTGTTCCACACTGCCCCCCACAGAATTGACTTCGTAGGGGCTCATGGCGGCATCGCCGACAAAGATGATTTTGTAGTCGTTACCGTACTTGTGCAGCACATCCCAGGTGGACACCTTTTCGTCCCAACGACGGCGGTTGTCCTTCCAGACGTATTCGTAGATGAAGTTATGGAAGTAGAAATACTCCATGTGCTTGAACTCCAGCCGGGCGGCAGAGAACAGCTCTTCACAGGTCTTGATGTACGGGTCCATGGAGCCACCCACATCAAAGAACAGCAGGACCTTGACGCGGTTTTCGCGCTCGGGCCGCATCTTGATATCGAGCAGCCCGGCATTGCGGGCCGTGGACGAGATGGTGTCGTCGATATCCAGCTCTTCGTCACGACCGGTGCGGGCAAACTTGCGTAGCCGACGCAGGGCGAGCTTGATGTTACGGATACCCAGCTCGACCGAGTCATCCAGATTGCGAAATTCGCGCTTTTCCCAGACTTTCACGGCCCGCTTGTTACGGGACGGGCCTGTCATGCGCACGCCTTCAGGGTTGGCACCGTGTCCACCAAAGGGGCTGGTGCCGCCAGTGCCGACCCATTTATTGCCGCCCTGGTGGCGTTTCTGTTGCTCTTCCAGCCGCTTGCGCAGCTCTTCCATGATCTTTTCGAGACTGCCCAGTCCCTTGAGCTTTTCGAACTCTTCAGGGGACAGGTTCTTCTCCAGCTCCTTGCGCAGCCACTCGTCAGGGATCACCTTGCTTAGCCAGTCTGGTTCAAGGGTTTCGAGCCCCTCGAAGTAATTGGCAAAGGCCTGGTCAAAGCGGTCGTAGTACTTCTCGTCCTTGACCATGACGGCCCGGCTCAGCAGGTAGAAATCATCCACCGAGCCGAAGGCCACATGAGCCTGCAGGGCATCGAACAGATCCAGCAGCTCGCGAAGGGTAACGGGTACCCGGTAGCGGCGCAGGTTTTCGAAAAATCCGATCAGCATGGGGCTTAGCTTTCGCGGCGGTTCATGAAGGCCAGGCGTTCCAGCAGCTGCACATCAGACTCGTTCTTCAGCAAGGCACCGTATAGCGGCGGAATGGCGCTCTTGGTGTCGCGGTTACGCAGGATGTCTTCCGGGATATCGTCGGCCATCAACAGTTTGAGCCAGTCGATCAGCTCGCTGGTTGAAGGCTTCTTCTTCAGGCCCGGCACCTTGCGCAGATCGAAGAAGATCTCCAGTGCCTCGCTGACCAGGGTCTTTTTGATTTCCGGGAAATGCACATCCACGATGGCCTGCATGGTCTGGGCATCGGGGAAGTTGATGTAGTGGAAGAAGCAGCGGCGCAGGAAGGCGTCGGGCAGCTCTTTCTCATTGTTGGAGGTGATGATCACGATCGGGCGCTGTTTGGCACTGATGGTCTCGCCGGTTTCGTAGACGAAGAATTCCATGCGATCCAGCTCCTGCAACAGATCGTTGGGGAACTCGATGTCGGCCTTGTCGATTTCATCAATCAGCAGTACCACCTGACCTTCATGGGTAAAAGCTTCCCACAGCTTGCCTTTCTTGAGGTAGTTGGAAACGTCCTCTACGCCTTCAGCGCCCAACTGAGAGTCCCGCAGACGGGAGACCGCGTCGTATTCGTAGAGCCCTTGCTGAGCCTTGGTGGTGGACTTCACATTCCAGGACAGCAGCGGCAGCCCCAGTGACGCCGCAACCTGCTCGGCAAGCAGGGTTTTACCGGTGCCGGGCTCGCCCTTGATCAGCAGGGGGCGCTTCAGCGCGATGGCAGCATTTACCGCCATTTTCAGGTCATCTGTCGCGACATATTGATCAGTACCCTGAAACTGCATGCTTTTCTCCACAAATACGGTTGTTCTGACAGGCGCACACTCTACCAACCCGGCTTCCCGTGTCATAGTGCCGCAAAAGCCAATAAAACAGTGATTTGCGTCAACGCTGTGCGATAATCCCGGGCATGAATTTGCTGCTATTACACCCCGAGCAGGCCCTGACGGATGGGCTGTGGCGCTTGAGTGATCGTCAGGCTCGCCATGTTTGCGGGGTATTAAAACTGTCGGTTGGCGACACATTGCGCACCGGGATCCTTAACGGAGGCACCGGAAAGGGAACCATAGAATCCATTAAAAACAATGGAGTAGAGCTCACTTTTAATCCTGAATCTGAAGCTGCGACTCCCCTGCCCCTTAACCTTCTTCTGGCGCTCCCCCGCCCCAAGATGCTCAAACGCATCCTGATTGATGCCACCAGCCTCGGCATTAAACGCATTGTGCTGATCAACAGCTGGAAGGTGGACAAGAGCTATTGGCAGACCCCGAATCTGAAAGCCGAGCTGCTACGGGAAAAAATGCTGTTGGGACTGGAGCAGGCCCGGGATACCCAAATGCCGGAGCTGATCCTCGCCCCCCGGTTCAAGCCCTTTGTTGAAGACGTGCTGGATGGTTGGGCGGGTGACAGTCGTCGCCTTATCGCCCATCCGGGGGACTTCCCCGCCATGCCGTCCGATCTGACAGACGCCGTGACGCTGGCGATTGGACCTGAAGGCGGCTGGACAGACTATGAGGTCGAGATGCTGCGCGACAAGGGGTTTGCCTGTCACGGCTTTGGGCAACGCATCCTGAGAGTGGAAACCGCCCTGCCAGCACTGGTAGGCCGGGTGATGCGACTTCCATAGGCGTGGAAAGGTTGAGAGCGCATGGGGCTGACGATCAGCCCCGCGTGCCTGTTCCGATAACCGGCGCCAGGCACAATACCCTGCGCAGGTTAACGCCGATACGGACCACGACGCCCTTTTCTGGGAGGCTTGCTGCCGTTGCGCTGATGGCGCAGGCGAGCACGACCATACAGGCCGGTGTACTTTTTGCCTTTGAGCTCGACCCTTTCGATCAGACTCTTGATCTGGGTTTCATCCAGGTCCATCCAGCGGCCCTGGCGGAGCTGCGGCGGCAGGCGCAGATCACCAAAACGCACCCGCATCAGACGGGCCACTTCGAGATCCTGTGACTGGAACAGGCGGCGCACTTCGCGGTATTTACCGCCGACCAGAGTGACCTTATACCAATGGTTGGCGCCTTCTTCTGCGCCACCGGCATCGTCAATGCTTTCGAATTTGGATACGCCATCTTCCAGCAGGACACCGTCCAGCATCGCCTGGCGTTTTTCCGCGGTCAGATCACCACGAACCCGCACCGCATATTCGCGCACGAAGCCATTGGATGGGTGCATGAGACGGTGGGCCAACTCGCCGTCGGTGGTGAACAGCAGCAAGCCGGTAGTGTTGAGATCCAGACGCCCAACCTGCACCCAGCGCAAGCCATTCAGGCGCGGCAGATTATCAAACACCGTGGCACGGCCTTCCGGGTCGTTTCGCGAACAGACCTCCCCTGCGGGCTTGTGATACATAATCACGCGTTGAACGATGTCTTCCTCGGCCTTCACTTTAATAATCCTGCCATCCACACGTAAGGTGTCTTCAGGTCCCACCCGGTCTCCCAGGGTGGCGACATTACCGTTCACGGACACCCGACCGGCTTCGATCCAGGTTTCCAGTTCACGGCGGGAGCCCAGGCCCGCACGGGCCAGAACTTTCTGTAGCTTTTCCGTTTCAATCATGACGGTTTTGGCTGTCCTCTATACTGTCTTCGGCACCTGCTGCATTGTCAGCCTCGCTCTCGGCAAGTGCCACGCTGCTTTCAGCCTGCTCGTCATCGTCGCTGGCAGCCGGCTCGGCCTCGCCATCCATGATGGTCTCGTTGGCCGGCTTGCGACGGAATTCCTGCTCAAAGCTGCTGAGTACGGCATCCACGTTGTCCATGCTCATCAGCGACTCTTCATCAATATCCGGTTCCTGCTCCAGTCCCGGGAAGCTCTCCTGGTCACTGGGCAGGCGGTGTTCACGTTCTTCATCCAGCAAACCGCGGCCATCTTCACCTGCTGGCGCTTCATCGTCATCGCCAGGCGAAGCATTGACCGGCGGAACATCGGTGAGTTCCAGTTCTTCGTTGACCTTGTCCAGATCGCGAATCTCGGACAACGGCGGCAAGTCTTCGAGACTTTTCAGGTCAAAATAATCCAGAAACTGCCGGGTGGTGGCGAACATGGCCGGACGTCCCGGCACATCCCGGTGGCCTACTACCCTGACCCAGTTTCGCTCCAGCAGACTCTTGACGATATGGGAGCTTACCGAAACACCACGAATTTCCTCGATTTCACCACGTGTAATCGGTTGGCGATAGGCAATCAGGGCCAGCGTCTCAAGAATGGCCCGGCTATAGCGCGGGGGCTTTTCCTGCCACAGACGACTGACCCAGGGCCCCAGCTCCGGGCGCGCCTGAAAACGAAACCCGGACGCCACTTCGCGCAGGTAAATGCCCCGCGCTTCGTAATCCTCACTGATGGACTCGAGAAGCTTGGCAAGCTCCTGCTTGCTGGGCCGGTCTTCTTCATCGAAAAGGCTCAGCATGCCATCACGGTCCAGCGGCCCTTCGGCGACCAGTATCGCGGCTTCCAGTATTCTTTTTATCTGCTCAGCGTCCACGCTTACCCCTCGGTTCCATCATGGGCGTCGTCATCAAACCCGGGCTCATCATCGATTTCCAGTTGAGCCAGCACTTCCGATTCTTCCATCACCAGGGTCTTGGCCTTGACATGAATCGGAGCGAACGATTCCGTCTGTACCAGCTCGATCAGCGAGCCTTTGACCAATTCCAGGATGGCAAGAAAGCTCACCACCACCCCAAGCCGCCCCTCTTCAGGGTTGAACAGCTCGATAAAGGGGACAAATTCGCGCCCCTTGAGCTTGTCGAGAACATTGGCCATGCGTTCGCGGGTAGACAGTTTCTCCCGGGACACCTGGTGGCTCTCGAACATGTCTGCCCGGTGCATCACTTCTTTCAACGCCAGCAGCAGCTCACGCATATCCACATCGGGCTGGGCCTTTTCCCGGGAGTACTCCGGCCGTTTGGCCTGGGCCGGGAACACGTCACGCTCCAGGCGTGGCAGCTCGTCGATATCTTCTGCGGCTTTCTTGAAACGCTCGTATTCCTGCAGACGACGAATCAGCTCGGCACGAGGATCCTCGCCCTCTTCCTCTTCGTCGTCCTTGTAGCGTGGCAGCAGCATGCGGGATTTGATCTCACCCAGCATGGCGGCCATCACCAGATATTCCGCGGCCAATTCGAAATTCATGGCCTTCATCAACTCCACGTACTCCATGTACTGGGCGGTGATGGTGGCAACCGGGATATCGAGAATATCCAGGTTCTGGCGCTTGATCAGATACAGCAGCAGATCCAGAGGGCCTTCAAAGGCCTCAAGGAACACCTCCAGCGCATCCGGCGGGATGTAAAGATCGTCCGGTAGCTTGGTGATGGCCTTGCCGTACACCAGCCCGAAGGGCATTTCCGCCTGCTGGGCGTGCTGCCCTGCGGGTGGTGCCTGGTCGGTGACGGTTGGCTCTACGGTTTCTGACATGTCCCTGTCTGCCTTAACGGTAGTTGAGGCCCATCACGGCGCGCACTTCTTCCAGTGTCGCACGGGCCGCCTCGCGGGCCTCTTCACAGCCTTCGGCGACGATGGTGCGTACCAGGTCAGGATTTCGCAGGTGCTCCTCGGCACGCTTGCGAATCGGTTCCAGCTCTTCCTGGACGGCTTCGATGATGGGCTTTTTGCAGTCCAGACAGCCGATGCCTGCACTGGTGCACCCTTCCCGTACCCACTGACGGGTGGTGTCGTCAGAGTACACCATATGGAATTGCCATACCGGACAGTTGTCCGGATCACCCGCGTCGGTACGCCGCACACGGGCGGGATCAGTGGGCATCCGGCGAATCTTGTTTTCTACGTCCGCAGGCTCTTCACGCATGCTGATGAAGTTGCCGTAGGACTTGGACATTTTTTGGCCATCCAGTCCCGGCATCTTTGAGGCTGGCGTCAGCAGGGCCTGGGGTTCCGGCAGGATAACCTTGCCACCGCCTTCCAGGTCGCCCATCAGACGCTCTTTATCACCCAGGGTAATGTTCTGCTGGTTGTCGACCAGAGCACGGGCGGTTTCCAATGCCGCTTCGTCGCCTTTTTCCTGGTACTGGCGACGGTGATTCAGGTAAATCTTGGATTGCTTCTTGCCCATCTTCTTGATGGCAGACTCAACCGCTTCTTCGAAGCCCGGTTCGCGGCCATAAAGATGGTTAAAGCGACGCGCCACTTCGCGAGTCAGCTCAACGTGGGCGACCTGATCCGCACCCACCGGCACCTGGCCGGCACGGTAAGCCAGAATATCGGCAGACTGCAGCAGCGGATAGCCGAGGAACCCATAGGTACTCAGGTCTTTCTCACGCAGTTTTTCCTGCTGGTCTTTATAGGTCGGCACCCTTTCCAACCAGGACAATGGGGTCATCATCGACAGAAGAAGATGTAGCTCGGCGTGTTCCGGTACCTGGCTCTGGATAAAAAGAGTGGCAGAACCCGGGTTGACGCCCGACGCCAGCCAGTCGATGACCAGATCCCAGACGTGTTGCTCGATTTTTTGAGGGTTCTCGTACTCTGTGGTCAGGCCGTGCCAGTCAGCAACGAAGAAAAAACATTCAAACTCGTGCTGCAGACGCGCCCAGTTTTTCAGCACGCCATGGTAATGCCCCAGATGCAGACGGCCAGTGGCGCGCATGCCGGAAACAACTCGCTGGGAGGGAACCACGGAACTCAAAATCGACTCCTTATGCCCGTTCTTGGGTGTCAAAGGGGAAAGCCCGCGATTATACGGTGAAGCGGGTCTTCAGGGACAGGGAAAAGCGCCCTGAACATGCCTCACTGTGCAAAATACAGGCAGGAATCAGTAGATGCTGTCCACCGGGCCTGCGCCCTCGCGGATGACTTCGGGCCCATCACCGTCCACCAGCGAAATAACGGTGGTTTCCTGTACCCCACAGAAGCCCCCGTCGATGACCAAATCCACTTTTCCCTGCAGGAAATCGCGCACATCCTGAGGGTCAGTTAACGGGAACTCGTCGTTGGGCAGATGGCAGGTAGAGGTCATGATCGGCTGGCCATGTTCTGCCAACAGGGCCTGGCAGATGGCATGGTCCGGCACACGAATACCGATGGTCCGTTTCTTGGCATCCATCAAACGACGGGGCACCTCTGTGGTGCCGTTGAGGATGAAGGTGTAGGGGCCGGGAGTATGCGCCTTGAGCAGGCGATAATCCGGGTTTTCAACCTTGGCATAGATAGCCAGCACCGAAAGATCCTGGCACAACAGGGAAAACTGGTGCTTTTTGTCCAGCTGACGAAGCCGGATCAAGCGCTCCAGCGCGGCCTTTTCACCGATGCAGCAGCCTAACGCGTAGGTCGTATCCGTCGGGTAAGCGATCAAGCCACCGTCGCGAATCACCTCTACGGCCTGTCGAATAAGACGTGGCTGGGGAGTTTCAGGGTGAATGTAAAGTACGTCAGTCATAATGTCGGGCGCGCTTGCGGTTAAGGATTAATGTTCAGCTTTAGGTTTTATCGGTAACACATTGAAAAGGTTTGGCTTTGCTGTGCCATATATCAACTCCTCAGGCGCCCTTCCCACACCGGCACCGCACCTGCAGGCACCTCGGGCAAACGCCCCAACGCCAGCCATTTCTGCTCTGGCGAATGGAAATCTGAGCCGGCAGACACCTGCAAATCGAAGTGTTGCCAACACTCGTTGAGCAGTTCTGTCTGTTGTCGGGTCAACCCGGGCATGGCCACTTCCAGCCCATCGCCACCCGCAGACTTGAATGCCGTCAGGAACTGACGCAACCGTTTACGGGTAAAACCATAAGCCTGGGGATGCGCCAGCACGGCCAGCCCTCCGGCCGCATGAATGTCTGCAATCGCCTCCTCCATGGTACACCAGGGGGTCGCCACAAAGGCGGATTGCCCCTGTTTGAGAAAACGGTTGAAGGCGTGGCGACTGTTACGCACACGACCTGCCTGCTCCAGATAACGGGCAAACAAGGGGCGCCCCGGAGCATCTGTCCCCGCGAGTTCACAGGTCCGCTCATAGCTATTCGCCAGCCCGGCTGCCCGGTCAAGACGGCGACCGATCTCGCGGGCACGGTTCACCCGCGCTGCCTGCTGGCTTGCCACCCGGTCATTGAGCCGGGCATTGTCCGTATCCAGCCAAAGCCCAAGCACATGGAATTCCCGGCTGTCGTGACGTACCGAGAGCTCGATACCGTTAATCAGGGTGATCCCGCGACGAACCGCCGCGTCGTGTGCCTCCTCAAGCCCTGCCAGGGTGTCGTGATCCGTCAGCGCCAGATGCGTCACGCCATAGTCCGCCGCACGGTCTACCAAGTCAGCAGGTGCCAGCGCACCGTCTGATGCAAGACTGTGACTGTGAAGATCGTAACAACGGGCGGATGGATCCACGGGAACCTCAGGGTCAAAAACAGGTCGGTAAGTTACCATATTGCAGGGTGAATTACTGCGCTGATGCCGCTACCATCAGGCGCTACCGATCACCGCCTGCAATGCGTCATACGCAGCACGGCGTGACACGCCATACACACCCGGATCCCGATGACAGACAATACACCCCAGGAAAAACAGGCTTCTGCGGCCAACCCCCGCAAGGAAAGCATGCTGGCCAACCTGCTGGTCAACATCATTATTCCCACTCTGATTCTCAGCAAGTTGTCCACTGACGACTATCTTGGCACCAAGTGGGCCATTGTGGTCGCCCTGGCCTTCCCGCTTGGATACGGGCTTCGCGACCTGCTCACCAGCCGCAAGATCAACTTCTACTCAGGGTTGGGCATTGTCAGCATCATGCTCACCGGGGGCATTGGCCTGCTTGAGCTGGATGCCAAGTACATGGCGATCAAAGAAGCCGCCATTCCCGGTCTGCTCGGGCTGGCCACCGTAGGCTCGCTGTACACCCGCTACCCGTTGGTGCGCACACTGGTATACAACGACACCCTTTTCGACCTGGAGAAGATCTCGGCGGGTCTGGCCTTCAAAAATACAGAGCAAGCGTTCGAGCGCACCCTGGTGGTCGCCTCATGGATGATTGCCGGCTCCTTCTTTGTCTCCTCGGTTCTCAATTACGTATTGGCCATTGTGCTTCTGAAAAGCCCGCCCGGCACGGCAGCGTTTAACGAGGAGCTGGGCAAGATGACCGCGCTGAGCTATCCGGTCATCGTGATTCCGTCGATGATCATCTTTGCCCTGGCGCTCTTTTATCTGCTCAGACGTCTCAGCAAACTCACCGGGCTGTCATTTGAAGAAATGATGGGCCAGAAGAACGGTTAACCGCAAAGGAAACACCATGTTTTACGCCATTATCAGCGAAGATGTCGCCAATTCCCTGCCGCTTCGCAAGAAGGCCAGAGAGGCCCATCTCGCTCGCCTGCAGACCCTGAAAGAACAGGGCCGGCTGCTTCTCGCAGGCCCCCACCCGGCTATCGACAGCGAAGAACCAGGCGATTCCGGCTTTACCGGCTCACTGGTCGTTGCGGAGTTCGAATCACTTGAGGCTGCGCAGCAATGGGCCGATGCCGATCCCTACATCGAAGCTGGTGTTTACGCTGGGGTGAAGGTCAAGCCCTTTAAGAAAGTACTGCCCTAACCCCCCGGAATTATCGATTTTTTACAAAGATGCCACGGCCTGCGGCGCGATTTGTGATTATGGTAGCGCCGCACGCTGATGCAGTGTTCTAGACTGCGCGACTTGTATATTGAGGAGTGATTCATGCTCGCACGAGTGATTGCCGTATTGGCACTGGTTATGGTCTGGGGAGGTGCTCACGCCTCGGCAGCCTGGGTCGATGACAGTATTTATGTGCCGATTCGCGCAGCTGCCAACCCCAGCGGACGCATTCTGCACCGGGGCATCAAAAGCGGCACCCGGATTGAGTTCATGGGCTTCGAAGGTGACTGGGCCAAGATCCGCTATGGCGATATCGACGGCTATATCGGCAAACAGTACCTCAGCCAGTCGCCCACGGCGGCGATCCAGCTTGAGCGGGCCCGCAACGAAAGCGAGCAGGCGAAAGCCGAGGCCGCCAAACTGCGCACCCAGCTGGCCGAGATCAAGGGAGAGCGCGATGCATTGTCTGAACAGGCGGGCGAGCTGAAACAGTCCCTGACCTCTCGCAGCGACGAACTGGAACAGTTGCAGGAAGTGGCGTCTGACCCTATCCGTCTCGATCAGGCCAACCGTCGCCTGAACGAGGAGCTGAGCCTGTATCGCTCCGAACTGGATCAGGTCAAGGCTGAAAACGTCATGCTGCGTAATAACAACACGTCGCAGATGTGGTTGACTGGCGTCGGCATTGCCTTGATCGGCATGATTTTTGGCTTTGTACTTCGCTCTCGCGGCGGTCGCCGCCCCAAAAGCGGCTGGGCCAACTGACTTATCCACTGCTGGCGGCAGGTCTGCTACGGGGCTCCCACTCCGGCAGACCTGCCTGCACTTCCAGCCTGATAACTACCCCGCTGATCCCTTCGTATCCAAACTCCCTTGGCCAGTAAACGTACGGCTCCAGCTCCCAGAAAAACCATGGGCGCCAGATGCTTTGCCGAAAACGAATGCTGGTACGCCAATTCTCTACCGCCGCAACCGGGTCGGTATACCCATCCAGGCCGATGCTGTAGCTCAGCCCGGTCCGTTGCCCAAGCTGCCAGTACAGTCGCGCATTCTGGTTGAAATACCAGTCACGGTTCAGTTCGTTATTCTCTTCGGTCAGCTCGTATTCGCTGCTGAAACGGAAACTGGTATTCAAGGTGACCGGCCGATCAAACTCGAACAGGCTGTTGCTGCCAAAGCCCTCAGGGTCTTCCCAATAGCCCTTCTGGGTAAACCGGAATGCCCATAGACTCTTCCCTATCGGGGTAAACCAGCGGTATCGGGCACGCACGAAGGTGGTGAGCTCGGAACGGAGCCCCACATCGATGTCCACATTCATGCGATCTGGCATGTTGGCGGCCCAGCGCAAGGCACTGCGAAAGCCCCCGTCGTCCTGCCCTACTTCTTCTGGCCGTGTATCGAGACCATCACGAAGCTCATCGTTTCGATCATTCTCGTTATCAAACACCAGACTCAAACGGTGCTGAAGATTGGGCAATTCGACCTTGCCACGGATATTGAATTCGCTGCTGTCATCGTCGTTATCTTGCCAACGGTTCGCACCAACAATGCGTAACTGGGTGCCGGCCGCATCTTCGTAGACATCATCAGGACGGGCAAAAAATCCATCGACCCAGCGACTGGGGCCACATACTGTTCGGGACATCCAGCCATGGGTACGGTCAAGCCAGCCTTGTGACACAAGCTCATGTCGACAGGGGTTGGGTCCGCTATCGTCAGAAAATTCGTCATCCCCGCTCAGCTCTTCGGCTGCTGTTGTCGGCTGGCTGACGAGTATCATCACCACCAGCAGACTCAGTAAGCGGCTTTCCTTGGCGCTCATGCATCCGAGCATAGCGGCTCTTTTCATTACGGGAAATCCTGTCCATAAAAAGAATGACCGAAACGGCACGGGACAACACCGACACCATTGGTTAGCATCCGCCACTGGCACACTGACGATGGCGCTACTATGACTTTCTGGCACAAGATTCGCGGTTCACTGGCTCTTCTTGGGATCGTTCTGAATACCCTGATTCTCTGCCCGGTCCTGTTCTTCTTTGCCCTGCTGAAGCTGGTTTTCCCGTTTGACGCTGCCCAGGTTGGGCTATCGAAGGTGCTGGTCTTTATTGCCGAGACCTGGATCGGGATCAACAACGGGATTGCTGCGCTTACCAGCCAGACTCGCTGGAACATCACCGGTATGGAATCTCTGGACCGCAATCAGTGGTATCTGGTTACCTGCAACCATCAAACCTGGGCGGACATTCTTGTCCTCCAGAAAATATCCAACCGCCGCATCCCCTTTCTCAAGTTTTTCCTCAAGCAAGAGCTGATCAAGGTACCGATTTTGGGGCTCGCCTGGTGGGCGCTGGATTTCCCGTTCATGAAACGCTACACCAAGGATGAAATCGCCCGTGATCCCTCGTTGAAAGGCAAGGATCTGGAAACCACCCGCAAGGCATGCGAGAAGTTCGCGTACTTCCCCACCTCGGTAATGAATTTCTTCGAAGGCACTCGCTTCGATGCGAAGAAGCATGCCTCACAGGCTTCGCCTTACCAGTACCTGCTCAAACCCAAGGCCGGCGGCGCCGCCTTTACGCTCAATGCCATGTCAGGACATTTGCGAAATCTGCTTGATGTGACCATTATCTACCCTCCGGGTGCACCGCGTTCGTTGCTGGCCTATCTGGGTGGCGCCATGCCAGTCGTGGACGTCATCGTGCAGCAACGGGTGATCCCCGCCTGGGCCTCAGAGGGTGATTACGAATCGGATCCGGAATTCCGCGCCCGTTTCCAGCAATGGATTGGAGACCTCTGGGACGAGAAGGACGCGCTGATAGCCTCACGAATGAAGCAGTGACCCTGGGAGAAGGAATCTGCTTCACACAATAAGGAACCCGGGATACCGGGCGCGACATTATGTTTGGCCGATTTCTTAAACCCCGCTGGCAACATGCCAACCCTGACATTCGACTCAAAGCTATCGAACTGCTTAACCCCCGTGACGACGCCCAGATCCTGGCACAACTGTCGCGGGGAGATGCCAGTGCCCTGGTCCGGGCCGCCGCCGCAGGCAGACTGATTGAACTGTCTCTCCTTGATGAAATTCACCAGCGTGATGAAGCGCCCTCGGTACGTGAAGCCGCATCCATGCGGATCATGGCGTTATTGGCCGGGACCACAGATGATGCCCCGAATCAGGATACCCGTTTACGGCTGATCCGATTGACCGGTAACGATGACGCATTACGCTTCATCGCCGAGAACAGTCCAGACGACCACTGCCAACAAGCAGCCATCGAACGCCTGCGGGATCCATCCGCCCTGTTTCGCCTGGCGGTCGATGGCCGCACCGAAGCCTTGCGTGTTAGCGCCGCCCAACAGATTTCCGATTTGCCCACGCTGAAACGACTGGCACGGGAAGGCCGTGACAAGCGGGTGGTTCGCCTGGCACGGGACCAAGCCCGGGTACTGCAGGAGAAAGAGCAGGCCCAAGATGCCCGCAACGCAAAAGTGGTTCATCTTGCAGATCGCCTTGAGCAGCATGCCCGGCGCAGTGCCGATGCGCTCTACGGTCCCCGCCTTGAGCAACTTGAGCAACAGTGGCAACAACACCGTGACAATGCGACTCCGGACCTCTCTGCACGCGTGAGCCAGGCCCTCCAGCAATGCCGGGAACAACTGAATTCGCTGCAGGAAGCGCACCGTCTTGAAGCCCTGCGTGATACCGCCCGGACCGAGCGTGACGCTTCTGCCCATGCACTTTATCAGCTGCTGAGTCAGAGCGATTCGCAAACCTGGGAGCAACAACTGGGGGAGCTCCGCTCTGCCCTTGCGACCCAACAGCGCCGCTGGCAGAGCGCCCATCAACAAAGCCCTGCCGATGAAAATGAAACCCGCGGTTTCAACGATCTGGTCGCAGCCTTCGAGAAAATGCTTTCGCTGGCCTCCCAGGCGCTCGAAGCAGAATCTGCCGATGCCTTGTTGCTACTGTCACAGCAATGGCCCTCAGAATATCCTCGTCCCAGTGCCTTGATGGGTATCGCTGAACCCGCCGCAGCGTCACCCAAACCCGATGCCCGCAAGCCCCGCACGACGCCTCACCGGGGTTTGCTGGTGGCGCTGAAGCGCGAACTCAGCAAAGGGAATCTGCGCCATGCCAACCGCCTGTGGCACAAGGCCGAGTCCATCGCTGAGGAAGAGAAGGACAGTGTTCTCAGTAAAGAGCTGGCCAAACTGACCGAACGCCGAGCGGAGCTACAAGACTGGCATCGTTTTGCTGCCCAGCCCAAAAAAGAAGCCCTTTGCGAGAAAATGGAAGGGCTGGCAACGACCAACGACGGCATGGATCCGCCCGAGCTCGCCACGGCCATACAGGCCCTCCATGACGAATGGCGAGCCCTGATGAGTTCAGATCAGGATGAAGACCAGGCACTTTGGGACCGATTCAAACAGGCGACTGATCAGGCTTACCTGCCCTGCCAGGCACACTTTGCCGAGCAAGACGCATTGCGTCAGCAGAATCTCATAAAGCGACAGGAGCTTTGCCAGCAACTCGAAAGCTTCATGGCTAATCAGAGCTGGGAAAACGTGGACTGGGAAGCCATCTGGCAGATTCGCCAGCAGGCCCCCAAGGATTGGAAGCAGCTTCAACCAGTACGGTTCACCGACAACCGGGAAGTGCAGAAACGTTTTTCCGCCCTGCTGTCTGATCTGGATGACAAGCTGAATCACTGGATCGAACAGGCCCGTAGCCAACGTGACGGTCTTATTCAGCAGGCGCAATCACTGCCCATCGAAGATGGACAGATTCAGGAATCCGTCAGACAGGCCCAGCAGCTACAAAAACAGTGGCGTACTACCGGCTGGGTTCCGCCCTCCGTTCATCGTGGCATGCAGAAGTCCTTCAAGCGCGCCATGGACCGGGTCTTTAACGAGCGCAATCGCCTGCACGACGCCCAAAAAGCCCAGCAAAGTGCACGGCTGGATGAGGCACAAAAAGCGCTATCGCAACTGGAATCCACTCTGGTTGCTCCCTTTTCCCGTGACAACGCGAAGCAGCTATCTGCCAGTCTCAGCGAAATCGATACCTTCAGTGATCTGCGCCTGCCCAGAGACATGAATCGTCAGCTGCAGCAGTTACGGCGACGGGCCAGAGAGCGCCTTGACCGCATGAGCGAATGGGAACAGTGGCAAGCCATGCAAGAGAGCTTGCAGGCGCTGCCCACCGGGGATCAATGTGAGGAACAGGATCTGGTACTGGCGGTTGCCTTTGAAGCACTGGCCGGGGTGCCCTCGCCCGAGCCCGAGCGCCAACGCCGCCTCGCCTGGCAGCTGGAGGCGTTACCTGCCGCCATGAAGCGTCAGGGCTTCGCAGTACTGGATGAGATGGCCAGGCTGCTGGAGCGGCATCAAGGCGCTGTTTGCGCCAACGCCAAAAACCGTATGCACGCAGCCCTGGCTGTCCTTGAGCCCGGTAACGGATAACATGAGCAATATTTTGACTCGCTTTGCGCGAAGCCCCAAAGGACTGCGATGGTTTTTGAACATCTACGGCCCCTACCTTGGGGCCGGCGTTCGCGTCGATTATCTCGCCGAAGACTTTCGTGAACTGAAAGTCTCAATGGGCCTGCACTGGTTCAACCGTAATTATGTCGGCACGCATTTTGGTGGCAGCCTGTATTCCATGGTCGACCCCTTTTATATGCTCATGGTCATGAACGTACTCGGGCGGGAATATGTGGTATGGGACAAACGCGCAGACATTGACTTCATCCGCCCCGGCAAGGGCCGGGTCCATGCGCACTTCCGGTTGACCGACGATGACCTGAGGGCGATACATGACGCCACAGAGAGTGGAGAGAAATACCTGCCAACCTGGCAAGTCGAGATCGTCAATATCGTCAATAATGAAGGTGAGTGCGTCGCACGAGTGAACAAGACACTCTATATCCGTCGCAAGAACACCACATCAGGCACCTGAGCCCTCTTTACTGACCATACCCTGAGTGGGTTTCCAGAAAATGCCGCTCGTCACTACTGCTGTCACGGCCGAGTACCTTGTTTCGGTGCGGGAAGCGGCCAAAACGGCGAATGATCTCCCGGTGTTCCCTTGCCGCTGTCAGGTGGCCCTCGATAGAGCCCTGGATGGCCCCTGGCGCCTCTTGCTGAATCGCTTCAAGGGAGCTCACGCACAGATCATGCAGATCCTCGTCTTCTGCATGCATTAACGGCATGACAAAGAAGACCTGGCCACACGGCGGCAGACTGCTGGTCATCCGTCGTGACAACCCTTCCACTGCCAGCGTGGCAGCCCGGTGGTCACCGGCAAATGCCCGGGGGGTTCGGCGGAAAATATGACGGGGGAACTGGTCCAACACCAGAATCAGGGCCAAGCGGGACAAGGGCTGGCGCTCCCAGTCCACCAGCTCCTGCTGCAGTGCGGCATCGACCATCGGGGCAAAACGGTGCTCGATTTCGGCGTCATCACCGGCATTGGCCCGAAACCATTTGCGCATGGCCGGCTCACTGGGCCAGCCCCGTTCAATCCCATCCTCAAACCAGTAATCCAGCACTTCCTGCCAGGGCGAGACCAGATCAAACATGCAAACTCCCTATCCTGCCCGTTGGTCAGCGGTGTTGGCTGACACGGACGCACAACCAACGGGTAACAGCGGGCCGATCACCGTCAGGGCATTGTCCAGCAGTAAGGGCTGGACATCCGCCGTGGGGTGGATACCGTCCTTCTGAATACCGTCTTGTTCGAAGACGCCCTCCAGAAAAAACGGGAACAGCGGCACATCCAGTTCCCTGGCCAGCTGGGCAAACTGCTGTTCAAACAAGCGAGCATACTGCTCGCCATAATTCGGCGGAATCCGCATACCGAGCAACACAGGGGTTGCACCACTTTCACGGCTTAACGAAACCATCTGCGCGATATTCTGTCTCATGGCTATGGGGGACAGTCCACGCAATCCATCATTGCCACCCAGTTCGATAACCACGATCTCCGGCTGATGCTGCTCAAGCAGGCCGGGCAGCCGGCTTTTGCCACCGGCAGTGGTTTCGCCACTGACTGACGCATTGATCACTTCCAGATTGCTGCAGGACGCATCCAGTGACTGTTCAAACAGGTGAACCCAGCCTTGTGACTTTTCAATGCCATAGGCTGCACTGATACTATCGCCCAGTATCAGAATCCCGTTCGCACGCGCTAGCGTTGCGAATCCAACAAGTGCCATCAGCAACAGTGGCCTGACCATGAGAGACAACATGAGCAATACAACTCCGGTTCTGAATGCCAAAAATGTAGGAAAACAGGTCTCCGGGCCGGACGGCGACCTGACACTGTTGCAGAATATCACGTTACAGGTAAATGCTGGCGACAGCCTGGCCATTACGGGCCCTTCCGGCTCCGGCAAGTCGACACTGTTGTCCTTGTTGGCCGGTCTGGATGTGCCCACATCCGGAGAAGTCCTGCTACAGGGCCAGGCATTCAGCAGCCTTAGCGAAGACCCCAGAGCCCGCCTGCGCGGCAAGCATTGCGGTTTTGTGTTTCAGCAGTTTCAGCTGGTGGCTGACCTGAATGCCATGGAAAACGTCATGCTGCCTCTGGAAATCCTGGGGCGAGACAACGCCCGGGACATCGCCAGTCACTGGCTCGAGCAGGTAGGGCTTGGCCAGCGTCACCACCATTTCCCGGCGCAACTGTCGGGCGGTGAACAACAGCGGGTCGCTCTGGCCCGCGCCTTTGCGGTCTCCCCCGCCATCCTGTTTGCCGATGAACCCACTGGCAGCCTGGATTTTGCCAACGGTGACCATGTTGCAGACCTGCTCTTCCGGTTGAATCAGGAACAACAAACCGCTCTGGTACTGGTGACTCACGACCCGGAACTGGCCAGCCGTTGTCAGCGCACCTGCACGCTTCAGGAGGGTCAGCTCAGTGGCGAGTAAGCAACGCACGTCCGGCGCCTTCCTCAAACCCTGGCGCTCGCCCGCCTTTCGTATTCAGGCCCTGGCCATGCTGGTGGCGGCACTGGCAATGACCACCATGCTGGCATTACGGGACACCGTAAACGATCGTTTCAGTCAGCGTACCGCAGTTGCCCTGGGCGGCGACCTGGTACTGGAAGGCACCCGCTTCCCGGAACCTGCCCAGCGTGAATTGCTCGACACCGTGCGCCATGCCGAAACAGTGAATTTCGCCAGCGTATTGATTCAGGACGATCAGTTCCTGCTGGCGAGCGTCCGGGCGGTAACTCACAACTATCCGCTCTATGGGGAGTTGCTGATCAGCGATGACCGCTTTTCTTCGCCTTACGCTGCGCAACAGGCTCCAGCCACCGGCCATATCTGGCTGGCGGGCCAGGCCCTTGACCGGCTTGGCCTGTCTGTCGGCGACAGCGTGACGCTGGGCAATCTGTCGCTCAATATCGAACGGGTGATTGTTCAGGAACCGGATCAGCAATCGGGCTTCTATAGCATGAATCCGCGTGCGCTGATTGCTGTCGACGATCTGGAGGCCAGCGGCGTACTCGGCCCGGGCAGCCGCTATAAACATCATGTGCTTATCGCCGCGCCGGCAGCAGAACACGAAAGCCTTACCGAGCGTCTTGAGCCGACTCTTCGGGTCGATCAGGAAATCGAAACCGCCAAGAATACCGAGCTTCGCCAGCGCGGCCCTATTCGACAAATGTTTCTCTGGTCACAGCTGGCCGTCATGCTGGTTATCCTGCTGTGCGCGGCCGCCATTTACCTCACTGCCAGTCATCGTGCCCGTCAGCAGCAGACACTCTGTGCGGTGATGAAGACGGCCGGGGCAACACAGCGTCAAATCGCCAGCCGATTACTCGGCGCGGATGCATTGGCGCTGTGCCTGCCTGCACTGGCGGGGGCGTTGCTTGCCACAGGTATCGGCCTCTGGATCAGTCAGACACTGGAAGCAGGCTCACACCTGCCCGCCGGTGCCCTGGTACAGGGCCTGATCGGTCCTGCCGTTCTGTGGCTGGGGTTTGCTGCGCCCACCTTATGGCAACAACTGCAGCGCTCACCGCTGTCTCTGCTGCGCGATGAAGCTGGGAGTACCGGCCAGGCCCTGCCCCTGATCATCGCCGTGCTCGCCCCGCTCCCGCTCGCCGCTCTGCTCACCGGCTCGCTGGCAAGTCTGTGGCCCTTGTTGTTGGTAACCCTGGTTGCGGCCATCGGCTTGCCCCTGCTGTTGTGGCCCTTGATTAGTGGTCTGGATCGAGTGATCAGCAAAGCGCCGTTAGCAGCTCGTCTCGCCTTCCGCCGTCTCAGCCGACGCAAGACCACCACCTTGCCATTACTGGCGGCACTGATTATTTCGCTGTCAGTACTGTCCATGTCACTACAGACCGGTAACCAGCTGCTGGGCCAGTGGCGAGCCACCTTGCCGGAGCAGGCGCCGAATTATTTCGTGATCAACCTGTTTGATAACGACATTGATGGTTTCAAAGGCTGGCTTGCACAGCACGAAAGCGCCGAACAACCGCTTTACCCTGTGGTGCGGGCACGATTGACCGGCTTGAACGGTGAACCGGTGCGTGAAGCCGTCACCAAAGAGCAAGACCGTGGCACCCAGGCACTCAACCGGGACCTGTCACTGACCGAGTCTGATAGCTTGCCCGACAGCAACACCCTGCTCGAAGGGCGTTTCGCCCAGCATGCCGGGGAAGTCACCGTGGAAAGCAAGCTGGCGGAGTCGCTGGGGCTAAAAGTGGGCGACGCCCTGACCTTTACCGGCGCGGCTGCGCCTTTCGACGCCACCATCACGGGTTTCAGGGAGGTGGACTGGGAAAGCTTTGCCCCGAATTTCTACTTCATTTTTGCTCCCGGCACGCTGGAAGCCCAGAGCCGGACCTGGATTACCAGTTTCTATCTGCCGGAATCGGAAGCCGGTGCGCTGGCAGAGCTGGTTAGCCGCTACCCGCAGATCAGTCTGCTGGATGTGAATGCGATCCTGACAACCCTGCAGGAAATCATACGTCAGGCCAGCACCGCGGCCTTCCTGGTGGGGGTGCTGTTGATGATTGCTGCCCTGTTGGTGCTGCTGGCTGCCTTGTTATCCAGTGCCGCACAAATTGGCAAAGACAATCAGCTGTTGATCATTCTCGGCGCCGGTCACAACCTGCTGCGCCGTACCACCGCCCTGCAGGCGCTCTATCTGGGTGGCGGTGCGGCGCTGCTGGCGAACCTGATCCACCTTGCGGCGCTTTGGCCTCTGGGGCAGCGGCTGTTCGATGGTGCGCTTCCGCTTTCCCCCTGGATGCTGATTCCCTGGCTCGCGCCGGCAATCCTGGCCACCCTGGCCTGGCGGTTACCGCCACTGAAACCCGCAGGCCATCAGGTAACCCGGCAATAGCCCCGAACCAGCGGGGTCAGCCCTTCGCGCTGGCCCCACCTTGCCTGGCAAGAAGCAGAAACAGGACCATTGCCAGAAGGCTGCTGCCTGCCATCAGTGCGGTCATGGGGATCGGAGTACCGTCATGCAGCGTGCCCAGTAATGCCCCGACAAACCCCGCCATCAGAAATTGCAGCGCCCCGTTGAGGCCGGTCGCCGCCCCGCTGTCTCGCTCAAAGAGCGACAGGAAGCTGGCAATGCCATTGGGCATCACCAGTGCCATCATGCCGCACACTATCATGATCAGTGGAATCGCCAGCCATAGGGTCAAGAGACCGCCAAGGGTGAGCAGTAACAGGCTCAAGGCCGCAACGGCCTGAATCAACAGCCCGGTTTTCATGATCGCCGCTGTCTCATACCGCCGCAGCAACAACACATTAAGCCGATTGAGCGACAGCATGGCGACCACATTGGCGCCAAACGCCAGTGGGAACTGTTTGGAGCTCAGCCCGAAATGTTCCATATAAAGGAAAGCGGCATCGGTGATGAAGGTGAACATGGCGGTAAACGACAAGGCATTGGCCAGGATAAACCCCATGGCAGGGCCGTTACGCATCACACGACCGTAGGCAAAAAACAGGCGACGAAGCAGACTTTCACGGTCTGCGGAAGCAGACTGACGACGGACTGTGGGCAACAGAAAGACCACCATCATGAATACCAGAACGCCATACCCCGCCAACATGATGAAGATGCTTTTCCAACCCAGGGTGTTGAGCAGCAGGGAGCCGATGGCAGGCGCCAGCAACGGTGCCAGCAACATCACCAGGCCGATGGTGGTCAGAACCTGCGCGGCCTGTCGCCCGGTAAAATGGTCACGCACCGAAGCGGCGGCAATTACCACTGTGGCGCCACCGCCCAGAGCTTCCACAAATCGCAGCAAATACAACTGTTCCACCGTAACAGACCACGGAATCATCAGGCTGGCGGCGATAAACAGTACCAGCCCCGTACAGGCAACAGGCTTACGGCCATACTGGTCAGAAAAGGGGCCACCAAGCCACTGCCCCAGAGCGACGCCAAGCACATAGACACTGACGGAGATCTCCACATCATGAATCGGGACATCAAAGTGGCCCGCCATGGTCAACAGCGCGGGCAAATACGTATCGATGGCAAGCGGGCCCAGTGCAACGAGGGTACCCAACATGATGGCCAGGCGGCCGGGGCTAATGGCGGACATGAAGATTCCGGAATTCGGGAGACAGGGTCAGGGAAACAGGATGGTAGCGCATGTCAGGCAGAGGATCACGCAAACATTGAACCATGTTCATATTTATTTTCAGGCGACGATTGTCAACAGGCTCATACCTTTAGCGACTCAAAAACGGGTTGCCAGCACGTCCCGGTACTGTGAGTATTAGCGCGTCTAGAGGGAGATCACTCTATGTTGGACGCATTGATGCGCCCCTTGTCTTTGGCAAGCCATCGTCATAACACCGCCCATCGTGACGGTCGTTATCGGCCACTGATCTCCCTACCCCCTTCCTGAGACAGGACTTGCATGGATCTTAGCGTTTCTTTCCAGTTGGCCATCATCACGGTGGTCGCCTTCGCCTGCCAGTGGCTCGCCTGGCGGATCAAATTGCCTGCCATTTTGCCCTTGCTGTTGACCGGTCTGGCCTTGGGCCCCGCTACCGGTGTCCTCAGCCCTCAAACCCTGTTTGGTGACCTGCTGCTGCCTGGTGTGTCGTTGGCGGTTTCCATCATTCTGTTTGAAGGCGCCATGACCCTCCGGTTTGACGAGATCCGGGGGCTGGAAAAGACGGTTCGGCGACTGGTTACCTGGGGTGCTCTGGTCACCTGGTCTGTGGTGACCGTATCGGCATGGTGGCTGTTGAAGTTGCCGCTTGGGCTTGCCTTGCTGTTTGGCGCGCTGGTGGTCGTTACCGGCCCTACCGTAATTGTGCCGCTACTGCGTAGTGTGCGCCCGGTCAGCAGTGTCTCACGACTGCTGCGCTGGGAAGGCATCGTGATCGATCCGATCGGTGCGATTCTGGCCGTACTGGCCTACGAGCTGGTGGTCGCCACCGGGCAGGACGGTGCCTTGCTACATACCCTGTGGCTGTTCTTCCAGACCATCGCTGTCGGGGCGGCCATTGGTGGCGCCGTGGCACTGGCTCTGGCCGAACTGCTGCGTCGACATCTGATCCCTGAATACCTGCGCAGTTTTCTGGTGCTGTCCTTCGTGGTTGGCGAATTCGTACTGGCCAACGGCTTGAGTGAAGAATCCGGGCTGGTTGCCGTGACCGCCACCGGTATCGTCCTCGCTAACCGCAAAGGGGTACGCACCGACGACATTCTCCACTTCAAGGAGAACCTGTCGGTGATGTTGATATCCGGGCTGTTTATCGTGCTGGCTGCCCGACTGCAGATGGAAGAGCTGAGCAGACTCGGCCTCACTGCACTCGCCGTGCTGGTCATCATCCAGTTGGTCGCTCGCCCGCTGTCTGTATTGATCTCCACCGTGGGCTCATCGCTGAACTGGCGTGAAAAATCGCTACTGGCATGGATTGCGCCACGCGGCATTGTAGCAGCGGCCATTTCGGCCCTGTTCGCAGAGCGACTGCAGCAAAACGGGGTTGCCGGTGCGGAAATGCTGGTGCCTCTGACCTTTATGGTCATTATCGGCACCGTTGCCCTGCAAAGCCTCACCGCCCGACCGCTGGCACGGCTGCTGAAAGTCGCCGAGCCAGCCCCCCGCGGCTTCCTCATTGTCGGTGCGAACCCAGTCGCGCGTGCGGTGGGTGCTGCCCTGCAAAAGAACAACTTCCCGGTGACGGTCACCGATTCCAGCTGGGAATCGATCCGGGCCGCGCGCATGGAAGGCCTGGGTACGTTCTATGGTAACCCGGTGTCCCAGCATGCAGACCAATACCTGGATCTGGTGGGCTGCGGCAAGCTGCTTGGCCTGAGCCCGCGCCGTGAGCTGAACACCATGTCGACCATGCGTTATCGGCTGGAATTCGGCGAGCAGAACATCTTCAGTTTGCCCACGCCAAAGTCCGAGAAAGAGGTGAAACACGAAGTGGCGCCTGAACATCGTGGTGCCACCCTGTTTGGCCCCGAGATGAGCTATGCGCGGCTGGCCAGCCTGTTGAGTCAGGGGGCCGAAATTCGCAAAACCCGAATTACTGAAGAGTTCGACTTCGACGCGTATTTGAGCACCAGTGGCCGTCAGGTCTGGCCGTTGTTTGCCATTGATTCCCGTGACCGTATCCACATCTTCACCGCAGAAGGCAAACCCGAGCCCCGAGCAGGCTGGCACATCCTGGGCCTGGTGAAAGAAGACGTGGCCAAAGAAGAAGCCAAGGCTGAAGCACGTGCGGAAGCGGCCGCAGAACGCATCTCTTCAGACAAGGACAAACCGAAGGACGCTGGAGACAGCAAGGAAAAGGGTTTACCGGGCTAAGCCGGTGAGCCCTCGGGTCGTGTGGCCTCGTCGTCGCTAAAGGCATCGATGAGTCCGCAGACCCTGCCATCATCCAGGTGACAATCCGGCGCGCCCTGCCACTGGGCCATGGCTGCACGCATCCTCCCGCTCAGAGCTTGCAGTTCCTGAATACGCTCTTCGACTTCCTGTAACCGGGTTTCGATCAAGCTACGGACATTCCCGCAAGGTGTCTCACCCTGTCGCGACGCCTGCGCCAGCGACTGGATATCGGTCAAGGTAAAGCCCAGAGAACGGGCCTTGATGGCAAAACTGAGTAAGCGCAGATCTTCACGGTCGTACTGCCGATAGCCATTGCCGGGGTCTCTCTGCGGCTGCAACAGCCCAATATCCGTGTAGTGGCGAACGGTTTCGGTGGTGGTATTGGCCTGTCTTGCCAGGTCGGACACCCGCATATCGCTGACTCCTTCTGTAATCACCGGCCACGTACCTGACCGACATGCTTCCCGGCTATTCCTCGCTCCAGTCACCCAATGCCTCGGGGACTGCTTCATCACGCCTCAGGAAGTACTGATGGATTGCAGCTGACAAGGTGGCTGCACCCAATGAGTCTGACAGGGAATCGAGAAATTTGTTTCCTGGCCCGTTGGAGACCGTGTCCCGGGACACGGTCTCCAGAAAACACTGTAGTGCCACATCGGCTAACGACATGTTGTCCTGATGACGTAGCCAGGTCGTCACCAGCATCGTATCGACCTGTGGACACATCTGCCTGGCCAGCGCCGCATCGCCAACCAGCCATGCCAGCCAGGGATCATCGCCAAGCACCTTCTGCAGCCCGGCAACGGTTTGTGGCAGAGAGGAAGCAGACACCACCATCAGCTGCCACAGTGCCGGTGGCATCGGCTCAATCTGATACTCCAGGGCGGTCTGCTCACAGGGCTGACCACTGCATTGCGCCAGCCACAGTGCCAGTGGTGCTGCCCTGCCGCCCGCTAATTGAGCGAGGGTGTCAGACTCCGGTGTCTTGCCGAGCGCCTCCAGAAACGCTTTCCCGTCATGACTACCCAGCCAGCGCCGCTCGGCGACCAGACCCGCCAGTGACAAGCCGGTCGTGTAATCGTGCAGATCTTCCAGCCGATACTCTCTGCCGGGAACACCAGTAATACGAATGAAGCCTACCCGGCCGTCGGCAAAATGCAGCCGCACCCGGGCGGCAAAACGTTGCCCGTTACTGTTGTAACCGGTGATGGCAAAACGTTGAAAATGGCTATCGGCAAACAACCGTTCGAGGTCCACGCCGGGCAGCGTTGTCAGGGGGTGATGGGCAATCACGGGAGCCAGCCCACCGTTGGCGAGGTCCGCCCGCAACGCCTTCAGGGTGATATCGCCAGCGTCTGACGCCTGAGTCGAGCTTGCCAGCAACACCGCCAGCAATAGCAAGCACCCACGTTTTACGTCAAGGAACATCATCGAAGTCCATCACACAACCGGTCTGGCACAGACTACCGATTCAGAAGCGCCGCGGGTACCCGGTTATCTGCCGAATCGAGCGGTACAACGGTGACAACCGATCGTAGAGACGCCGGTAGACCTGTCCATAGAGCGCATCGTAGGTACCCGCATACTCCGCCCGGGGCTCAAAGCGGTCACCGGTACGGGTCATGGCAGCCACCGCCGTGGCGTAGTCCGGGTGTAATTTCATGGCCACGGCGGCGTTGATCGCCGCCCCAAGGCCCGATGTTTCGGTGGTATGGGGACGCTCCGCCGGTAACCCGAAGATGTCTGCGGTGATCTGCATGATGGCATCACTCTGGGAGCCCCCTCCGGACACCTTGAGGGTGGTGACGGGGACCTTGTTGCGTTTTTCCAGGCGTTCCTTGCCTTCGCGCAGGGCGTAAGCAATGCCCTCAATGATGGCTCGATACAAATGCGCACGGGTATGCACATCACCGAACCCGATGATCGCCCCCTTCGCTTCCGGGCCAGGAATACGCACTCCAGGGTTCCAGAAAGGTTGGAGCATGAGCCCCATGGCGCCAGGGGGTGACTCGTCAAGAAAAGCGTCAAACAGCGTCTCCGGGGCAACACCGAGGGCATCGGCCTGTGCCACCTCGGGTTGGGCAAATTCGCGCTTGAACCAGTTCACCATCCAGTAGCCCCGCTGAACAATGATCTCGGAGTTGTAACGCCCGGGCACGGCGGCGCCGTAAGCCGGCACGAAAGGAATCGGCTCGACAAAGCGTGCATTACAGGTGTTAAACGTGGCCGTGGTGCCATAACTCAGGTTGCCCACCTCGGGGCTGAACGCGCCGGCCCCCAGGACTTCACAGGCCTTGTCGGCGCCACTGGCCACCACCGGCAGTCCTTTCGGTATGCCGGTATGGCGACTGGCTGCAGCGGTTACCTCACCCAGAATCTCACCCGGTGAGACCAGCTCGGGTAGCTGCTCACGTGTAACCCGCAGGGCCTTCCATTTGAAATCATGGGCGGCTGCCCACTGGTGGCGTTTGTAATCATAGGGAAGGTAACCCACCTGGGAGGCGGTACAGTCCTTCACTTCACCGGTAAGGCGGTAATTGAGGTATCCGGACAGCAACAGGAAATACTTGGTTTTGGCCCACATCTCGGGCTCATCCACCGCCAGCCAATTGCATTCGGCCTTGGAACGGAATTGCCTGAGCGTCTCCTTCTGCCCCAGCAGGTTCACCGGGGCCGCCATCCACCAGGGAAGATCCGGGTAATCGGCCGTGCGCCGCTGGTCCAGCCAGATCACCGCGGGGCGTAGCGGACGCCGTGTCCGATCCAGGCAAACCACCGACGCGCGCTGGGTGGTCAAAGAGACCGCAACAACCCGCGACTTGAGGTCCGGATGCGCGCCCCACAATGCCTGGCAGGCCTGCCCAAGTTCTTCCCAGAAATAATTGGCATCCTGCTCGGCCCAACCGGGTTGAGCCGACACGTAGGGCTCAATATGACGCTGGGATTTGGCGACCAGCTCCCCTTGCGCATCAAATAACATCGCCCTGGCACTTTGCGTGCCCTGATCGAGCGCCAGCAGCAAGGGGGTCTCGGTCATGCTCAGCCTGCCATCCGTTCCATGTCCGGGAGCCCGGGAACCCCATAAAAGCGTTCGTGCAGGCCCAGATAACGCTGAACTTCCTGCTCCCAGCGGTCGTCGTCCCAGCCGAGGCCTTGCTGGATCAATGCACGATAGCGATCAAGAACCGCCAAGCCCGCATTCGGCTTGATCAGCCCCAACCGCGTTCGTCTCAGCATCAGATCATCCAGATGCACGACAGACTCATTGTCGAGCAGCCACTCGATGAAACCCTGATCATCCTGACTGGCATGCAGGAAATGCTGTACCGCTTGCGGGGCATTGTCCAATGGTTGATACATGGGCTCGCGGGTTTTCTGGCCCGCTCGATGCGCGCGGGCGTCGATCAGCCCGGTTGCCAGCAAGGCATCCAGGGCGATCAGCCGGAATGTGGTCAATTTGCCACCACTGACGGTGACAATGCCATCGGACTCCCAAACAGCATGATCACGACGTTCCTTGGACGGATCGACACCTTTGCCCGAGGCAATGACCGGCCGTACGCCGGCAATGGTGGCGTAGACATCATCACGGCTCACTGTCACGTCCGGGAACTGGGTGTTGATGAGTTTGAGCAGATACTGGAGTTCCCGCTCGCTGGCACTGGCTTCGATGTCCATGTCTTCCGGGTGGTCCAGATCGGTGGTGCCCACGCAGGTGACCCCTTCCCAGGGGAAAACAAACACCGGGCGACCGTCGTCGGGGTGCATGACCGTCAGGCAATCGCTCACGGGAAGCCGGGCGGGATCAATAAACAAATGACTGCCGCGTAGAGGCCGCACACGGGACTCACTACCGGACAGTCGATCTGCCCAGGCTCCCGTCGCATTGATCACATGGCGTGCCTGCAAGGTGGCACTGCCACCATTGACCCGATCCGTCACGGAGACCTCGAAGCTCTCGGCCACGCGCTGCGTGCCTGTCACCCGGGTGTAGTTCTGGGCCAGCCCACCATGCCGTGCCGCTTCCAGCAAGGTCCGCATCACCAGACGGCAGTCATCCGTGAGGGCATCAGTGTAACTCATGGCCCCGGTGAGGCCGTCTGTGTTCAGGCCCGGAGCGCGCTTTTCCACTTCGGCCCGGTTGAGATAGCGGTGATCCCGAATACCGGCGAGGAAATCGTACAACCAGAGAATCGCTTTCATGGGCCAACGGCCAGGAAACACCCCTTTCCTTAGCGGAAAAAGATAGGTGGCACGTTCCACCAGACCGGGCAGTTCCTTGAGCAGACGCTCGCGCTCGAGCAACGAATGCCGGGTAAGCCGGACATCACCCTGGGCGATATAACGGAGCCCGCCATGAACCATTTTGGACGAACGGCTGGACGTTCCCCAGGCATAATCGGTCTGCTCCAGTAGCAGGACCTTGAGGCCACGCCGGGCAGCCTCCAGCAAAATACCCGCCCCGGTAATTCCGCCACCGATGACCAGCAAATCCCATTGCTGTTGTGCCAGTTGTTCCAACGGTTGCCGCTTGCCCAACATTGTCATCATCCCTGCTTGTCTGTGACGTCTGAATCCTGAATCAGGCAGCCCGGATTCAGTCTCTGCTGCGGATCAAAATGGCCGATAAGGCTGCGTATTGCGGCCATGCCTTCCTGCCCTTTTTCATGGATCAGCCAGGGCGCATGATCCCGGCCGACGCCATGCTGATGGCTGATGGTGCCGCCATTGGCAACGATGGCCTCGCTGGCAGCCTGTTTCATGGCTTGCCAGCGAGCCAGTGTTTCCGGGTAGCTGGCGGAACAGCGGAAGACATAGGTGGTATAGATACTCGAACCCTGCGGGTAGAGATGCGACAAATGGGTGAAGACGTGCACCTGCTCACCGTCACCGGCCTGCTCGCGAACCGCTTGCTCCATGGCTTTCATGGCCGGGGTCACCTGCTTCCAGTTTACCGCTGTCTCAAAGGTGTCGACCACGTAGCCATGCTCCCAGAGGCCGTGTCTCAGATACGGCGAACGGAACCGTGATTCTTCCCATTTTTTGCCGAGCAGCGTTCCGATCACTACACCCCCTGCGCCTCGGATGCGTTGCCTGGCTGCAGCCAGGGTATGGCGACTCTGGCGCCGCTCGCCAGTGACCCCAAAGGTGATCATGCACTTTTCATCGCCACAACCGCGCAGGCCCAGATAGCGATGCAATACAGATACCAGTTTTTCATGACCGGCAAGCATCAGGTGGCTTCGGGTCTCTTCCGGGTTGGACACACGCAGCATCGACAGGGGAAGCCTGGCCTGGGTCATCCCCCTGACAAGTTCCACCGCAGTGTCCCAATTCGGGGCAAAGGCAACGTGAAAGGATTCGGTTTCCGGCAGTGGGGTAACCCTGACCTTGACCTCGGTAATGATCCCCATACGCCCTTCAGAACCAAGGATAATCTCGCGGATATCGGGACCGGCCGACGAGGCCGGGATGGCAGGAATCTCCAGGGTGCCACGGGGTGTCTCCACCCTGCCCCCCGCGAACATTTGCTCAATACGGCCATAGCGCATGGATTGCTGGCCACTGGAACGACTGGCGACCCAGCCGCCAATGGTCGACAGCTCCCAGGACTGCGGGAAATGCCCCAATACATAGCCCTGCTCTCGCAGTTGCTGTTCTACCTGCGGACCCGGGGTTCCAGCCCCAAAGGTGGCAATCTGGCTCTCACGGTCCAGCTCAACAAGCCGGTTCATACGCGCCAGTGACAGGGTCAGCACCGGTTTACTGGAAGGCTGGGGATTGATATGTCCTGCCACGGAAGTCCCGCCACCGTAGGGGATCACCACGACATCGTGCTGCTCGGCCCAGCTGAGTAGCTTGCGGACTTCCCCACTGGTTTCGGGTTCTGCTACCCCGTCGGGAAAATGCCCAAACTCGCCCGAACGCATGGCAAGCCAATCGGGGAGGCTTTGACCGCGGGCATGGCGGACGCGAATTTCCGGGTCGGTGCTGACAAGGGGGTGAGCGGCAAGACGGCTAGCCGGAACCTGATCCAGCACGGACTGCAGTTCTGCGTCAGGCAGCGGCTCGGCCCTGCCAAGGCGCGCCTGCACAAAGCGCAGCCCAGAGGGCTTCAGTGGATAATTATTGGCGCTGTCGCCCCAGCCATTCCAGCGTCGCATGCAAATTCTCCAAGGTTTTTCGCATGTTATCGCTGTTCGGCTCCCCTTTCACTGGCGCTGCGGGACAGGGGCATGGACTATTTCGGACACACTTATTTGAGCAGCCATTTGCGTACACCCCGACGGCGGGCTCCGGCCCTTTGCTCCTCAAGATCGGCCAGCATGGACTCGATAGACGCAGACACTTTGTCGCGCAAGTCCCAGCACGCGTTCTTGTCCCCTTCCCTACCTGCATAGTCAGTAGTGGGGATCGGTTTGCCAATCTGAAACCAGAGGGGTTCAGGCTTGGGCAGCAAGGTGGGGCCTAGCCCCCGGCTCAATGGCATGAAGGTGTCGCCATCACGCAAAAGATTGTCCACGGGCTTGCGCTTGAGCAGCCATTTGCCCAACCGTGAGCGTTTGAAATCCTGGCTGTCATAGAGAATCTTGTACGTCATGTCGCAGCCCGCAGAGGCAAACGGGATGATGTCATAACCATGCTGGATGGCCATCCGCGCAAACCCGGTCCGCTGCTTCCATACCAACTTGTGGATCTCGTCCTTGCGCATGGCCACCTCACGAGCGCCACCAGGGAACACCAGTACATGCTGGCCCGATTCCATCAATTGAGTGCAATTTGCCGGGGTGCCTTCCACCGCGCCCCAACGGGTCAGCAGCTTGCCCCAACCCGGCACATCAAAATGCAGCCGGTCACCCAGTGCGCGAGGGAAAACACCAGTCTGACGATACAGCTCGAGCACAAAAAGAGGTGAATCGATCAGGCCATACAGCCCGTGGTTACCCACAAACAGCGCCGGTCGCTGGGCATCAACATTTTCTGCCCCATGCAAGACCGGGGAAAAGTACCACTTCTGAATGCGCAGAATGCGTTCCATCAAGGCAACGGGTGGCGGGGAAAATGACGAACTTTTCATCCAGGGTCCTGTCTTTGTCAGTACCGATTGGCAAACTTGAGACGCGGCACTTTACCAGCTTTTACACGGTCGCTATGGTTCATTCGGGACTAAAGCGTTAAAAAACCAATAAGTTATGCATTCCAAGGGAGTATCCATGAAACGTTTTGCGGGTTCGCTGATTCTTGCCGGTACCGTTGCTGTCACAGGCTGTAGCACCATTAACCCCTACACCGGCGAGAAGCAGACCTCCAAGGCCACTTCCGGGGCCGCAATCGGTGCGGTGGCCGGTGCCTTGATCGGTATTGCTACCTCTGACAGCGCCAAGGAGCGCAAGGAACGCGCACTGGCCGGTGCCGGCATTGGCGCCATCACTGGCGGCGGCGTCGGTTATTACATGGACGTGCAGGAAGCCAAGCTTCGCCAGAAACTGGAAGGGGCTGGGGTATCTGTGACTCGTGACGGCGAGAACATCATTCTCAATATGCCGGGCAACCTGACCTTCGCCACCGACAGCACCAATGTGAAATCCTCCTTCAGCCCTGTTCTGGATGCCGTGGCCGAGGTACTCAAGGAGTACAAGTCCACCATGATCCAGGTCGCGGGTCACACCGATAGCACAGGTGGCGACCGCTACAACCTGCTGCTCTCCCAGCAGCGAGCCCAGGCCGTGGCCAATTCTCTGGCGGGCTTCGGTGTCGAGCAGGTGCGCATGGATATTGTCGGCTTTGGCGAAACCCAGCCGATCGCCAGCAACAGCACCGCCAGCGGCCGTGAACAGAACCGCCGCGTAGAGCTGACCCTGCTGCCCTACACAGACTAGACCAACTCGATTCGCGGGCAGGCGCAGGCTTGCCCGCTTCTCTCTTGCATCATCCCCCTTCCTCACCAAGCCCTCCACTTATTCGACTTTGACGTGCCTTTGCGGATGTTTTTCGAGGTGACCCGCGGCAATATTGATACCCCATCAATGCAATGCGGTTACCGCGGAGAGCCTCAGATGCCCCCCAATCCTGCCAGCGTTGACGCTCCCGTGAGCGTGCTGGACAACCTGCGCTGGCAGCAGCTGGAAAGTCGCTTGCCTGGTGCAAGTTTCGTTTACGGCGTGACAACCACTGGCGTGGTGTGCAGCCCTGGCTGCCCTTCCCGCCTCCCGCGCCGTGAGAACGTGAGATTCTATGAAGACATCCGCGGAGCCCTTCAGGCGGGATTTCGCCCGTGCAAGCGCTGCCGCCCCCTGGACAAGGTGGGTACGGATCTGGGTGAGCTGTTGGCACGCGTCTGTCGCAATCTTGAGGGATATGTGGTGAGCGGTGCGGACGCCGCGATTGCTGACGTGGCCAGTGATGCCGACATGGCGGAAGCCACCTTGTTACGCCACTTTCGCAGCGTGACAGGACTGACCCCGACAGAGTACCTGGCTGCGATTCGACAATGCCGGCTTTACCCGGCGCTGGCGAAGCAAGGCTCCGTACTGCAGGCAGCAACTGAAGCCGGATACGGTTCTGCCAGCCATTTTTATCAGGACGCCCCACGCCTGACAGGCATGCCTCCCGCCAAACACCGCAAGGGCGGCAAGGGGGAACAGCTAACCTTCGCACTTGCCAGCACCGAGCTCGGCGAGCTGGCGGTGGCCGCGTCTTCACAGGGCGTGTGCTGGATTGCGCTGGGAGAGGATCCCGGGGTATTGCTCGATGAGTTTCAGGACCATTTTCGCCACGCCACCCTATTGCCACCGAATGACGCGTTCAACCAACAGATTGCGGCGGTCTGCCAGCTGGTTCAGCATCCGGAACAACCTGTGACACTGCCTCTGGATATCCGGGGCACCGTATTTCAACGTCAGGTATGGCAAGCCCTGCAGGCCATTCCTGTTGGCATGACCCTGGACTATCAACAACTGGCAGAGCGGATTGGCAGGCCCACCGCCGCGCGCGCGGTTGCCCGAGCCTGTGCCAGCAATGTGCTGGCCGTGGCGGTCCCCTGTCACCGGATCATCCGGCGAGATGGCGGGCTGTCGGGGTATCGGTGGGGCGTGGAGCGCAAAGCCTGGTTACTCGCCCGGGAGAAAGCGGCGTCAGAGGGAAACTGAAGCGCTAACCCGAGTTTTTCACCAGTCGCCAGGCCAGGTACGCCAGCGGCACAGTGAGACCCATCACCAGCAGATACGGCCAGCGATGATCCAGCGTATACAGCCCGGTGCCGACCAGGGGGCCAAGAATAAATCCTAACGCCGGGCACGCACTGGCCAGGCCCGCTACCCGACCCTGCTCTTCTGCACTGACCCGCAAACTGGCCAGCGCCATGATCGCCGGCATGCCAAAGCCAAGCCCAAGACCGATCAACAGCACCGCAAGGCTCATGATGGTTTGGGCATGTGCCAACCAGAGAATCACTGCCCCGGCGCCAATGGCGGGAATAGCCATAATGATCAGTACCGTGGGAGCGGCTTTTAGCCACTGCACCACAATCAGCTGCCCAAGCAATGAGGTGATGGCAGCCGCCATCATGGTCAGCCCAAGCGCCCTGGCTGCCCCCTCAGGTGACATGGCGAAATGATCCTGAAACAAAAAGCCCAGAGTCTGCTGGATCAGGGCGAAACTCATGAACAACATCACCCCGGTAAGCAACAAATCCCGGAGTCGCGGATCCGCGTAGGCACTCAGACCTTTACGAAGGGTTTGCCCTAACGAAAGCACACGCGCAGTGGGCACATGGGGGGATGGCGGCAAGAACAGCGCCATCAGGACAGCCATTAGCCCGGTGATGATCGCGACACCATACAAGGGGAAGACCAGCGCCACTGCCGCCAGAATGCCTCCGGAAACCGGACCGACGACAGTGCCCAGGTTGTTGGCCGCACCGATCCTGCCCATGCCCCGGGTACGTTGTTCCGGAGTGGTAATATCGGCGGTATAGGCCGCCGCCGCGGCGGGTGTCGCTGCCATGATGGCCGCCTGCAACATCCTGCTGATCACCAACCCGGCAACCAGAGCAGTACCACTGACCCAGCCATGCAGACCGGCGTCGAAGACAAGCGAAAACATCAGCGTGCCAAGGGAATACCCGGATAACCCGATCACCAACACACGTTTGCGCCCCAGCGATTCACTCAGCGTCCCCCATACCGGGCTGGCAAGGGCAAACACCAGTGAAGAACAGCTGATAATCAGGCCGACCTGCATTTCGGCCAGCCCAGTCGCACGCCCCAACGATGGCAGAAGCGTAAACACCAGCGTCTGCCCCAGCGCCGTGACCGCCACTGCGGCCAGCAGCATGCTATGCTGCAGCGCTCTGCCCTTTTGCTCTACCGGAACTGCCGGAGAATCGGAATCCTGTGACATACCCTTCTCAAACATTGGCTGACTGGCTGGCAGCCAAACCGTTCACGCTGGCCATGTCGTCAGGTTTTTTTGGTTTCTTCGCCCATTTCGGGGTGGTAAAGGCCCTGCAAGAGCATGGGCTGACGCCGGCACGATTGTGTGGCTCCAGTGCGGGTGCCCTGGTCGCATGTAGTGTTGCCAGTGGCAGCTGCATGACAACGCTGGAGCAGCGTCTGCTCCGTCTGGACAAAGGGGATTTCTGGGATCCTTCGCCAGGCCTCGGATTGCTCCGGGGGCAGGCTTTCCGTTCACTGCTGGCTGATATCCTGCCCATTCGCCTTCTTGACGAAAGCCCACGGCCCGTTGCCCTGTCTGTCTGGCATGGCCGCAGCCAGCGAACCCGGGTGCTGCGTGATGGCGATGCCGTTGAGGCCGTATACGCCTCCTGTGCCGTGCCGCTGCTGTTTCAGCCTGCCAGTATTAACGGTGAACGCTACTGGGATGGCGGCATTGCTGACCGCCACGGATTAGCCGCGACCTGGCCCGGAGAGCGGGTACTCTACCACCATCTGCAATCCCGTTCGCCCTGGCGTCGGGCCAACAGTGCAGCGTTATTGCCACCGATCAGACCCAATCTGATGACGCTGGCCATTGACGGACTGTTGCGGGCAGGCCCGAATCGACTCAACAACGGGCGTGTTGCCCTGGAGCAAGCCTATTCGGCAACACAGCAGGCCCTGTCCGCCCCGCTGTCGGGGCGGCAGGTCACCATACAGGCATAAGACACCGGGAACAGGCCCTAGCCGGCCTCGTCGTACAGGGGTTTAGACAGCTCTGCCCAGTCAACTTCACCATCATCCACCAGGTTTTCGTACTGAAGGATACCCAGCTCCTCGAACCGTGGCCGAACAGACTCGGTGAGTAACCCGATGCGTTTCAGGTTAGGCATGATGCGGGTAAACAGCAGATTGCGGAACTGGGCCATGATGGTCGATGACAGCACCTGCTCTCTGGCCGCCTCCACATCCCAGCCGAAGTGCTCGAACACTTCGGTGCTGATGAGCCGCTCTCGCATGACGACGCAAGCTTCAAAAGCGAAGTGTGCCCGCTCTTCTTTTTCTTCATGAGAAAGTGTCTGAACAAAATCCTCCAAGTAGTTGACTCCAAAGGTAACATGGCGCGCTTCATCACGGATCACCAAGTGCACAAGCTGCTTGAGCAATGGGTCCTTCGCCGTCATTTTCAGGGTGTTAAACGCAGCCAGTGCCAGCCCTTCGATGATGATTTGCATGCCGATGAATTTCAGGTCCCAGCGGGGGTCGGACAAAATTTTGTCCAGTAACGCCTTCAGGTTTGGGTTCACCGGGTAGAGGATGCCGATCTTTTCCTGAAGGTAACGCGTAAAGGCCTCCACATGCCGTGCCTCATCAAAGGTCTGGCTGGCAGCATAGAGCTTGGCATCATAGGTGGGTGCGCAGCTTGCCAACTGCGAGGCGACCAGCAAGGCGCCCTGCTCACCATGCATGAACTGGGCGAGCATCCAGGCAAGGTTGTGCCAGCCAAAACGCAGTTTTTCCTCGTCGCTTAGTGCTTCAAACACCGGCCAGCCGTTGAACGGATTAAAAGACTGGTCCATGGGGATTTCAGAACGGGGGAAATCCTGGCTCCAGTCCAGGTCCATATCCGCATTCCAGTTCAGTTCCTTGCCGAGCCGGTAGAGCTTGCGGATCCGGCCATCCGCAGAGGAATAGTCCCAGTTGTAGTGACCCGTCAGTGGGGTCTGGAAGATTTCGACAATGTCATCCACGTGCTCAGCGGACAGTTTGTCTTCGATGTCGTCAGCCCCGGGGCCATCCCAGTTCTGGTAAATGCTGACCTGTGTCGGAGGAGCGGAGACTCTGGTTATTTTCATTGGGCACCTTCTTCCGTGGTTGCGTAGCGTTCTTCAACGCTAGGCCGATCCTGAAAGGTGAACAATGTCGCGGGATGACAATTACAGGCGCCGCTGGCGGGAAATCACAATTATCCCGAGCCACCGCAGCGGCTCGGGGAGACGCGGTTCAGGCGTCTTCGGACAACAGGAAATGAGCGCGGGCAATGGTAATCGGCTCCTGGCGGTTCTTTTGCCAGGCACTGATATGGACATTGGCGATACGCCGCCCCTGCCGGGTGATGCGGCACTCCGCGTAAGTATCACGAAAATGCCCGGCGCGCAGGTAATCGATGGTGAAATCGATAGTTTTGGGAACCCGGGGCTCCCCCATTTGCAGCAGAATGAAGATGATCGCGGCCTGCTCCATAAAGCCGGCCACCGCACCGCCATGCAAGGCTGGCAGTGTCGGGTTGCCAATCACGTTGTCATTCTTGGGCAGCACAAAGGTCAGTTCATCGCCCTGCGCGACCACCTGGATCCCCAGAAAACGGGCGTAAGGAACCCGGTCAACCAGCTCCTGGTAATCGGTGGCACCGCTACGACATTCATCAATCAGAGTCTTGAGTGCTTTCATTGGCCTACCACCTGCCCGGCTTTGTCAATTTTTAAACGTGTGTACGTGGCCAGCCCGGTAGCGATCGGGGCGTCTTCGTTGCCCTCCTCCCAGCTGGTAATGCGAACAAAGGCAACGTGGGGGGTCAACCGGTAGCAGGACGCTTCACAAACCACTGCCGCCCCCTTCGCCGGGCCGCGCAGGTGGTCGACACGAAAATCAATCGTCGGCGTGATCTCAAAGACAGGAAAGGTTCTACAGGTGACCGACATACCGCCTGCGTGATCCATCATGGCGAAGATCGCCCCGCCATGCATAACACCGGTTTCCGGATTTCCGACCAGATCTTCGCGCCATGGAAGGCGGGTGCGTACCGCGGTTTCCTCTGCACTGACTACTTCCATGCCGAGCACCACCGAGTGGCGCACGGATTCGAGAAATCGATTGCAGACATCAAGACGGGTAAACGGGGGAGACGAGTCTGTCACGGCGGCCAATGCCTCCTGTTGGCAAAAAACAGATGATGGCGCCAGCTCAGAAGGTGCTGGCGGGCTTGTTGGAAACGATTATAACAGCCTCACGCGATCAACTCGCATCTGTTACGTTTCTGTCGGGATTTTCCGCCGGCCTTTACCCTGATGATTCAGACGGCAGGTTGTGGAGCAACGGCGCGCACGCCAGAATGTTCGGAGCCACGTCAGACGGGGTTTCATCCCGCTTTCACTCTAAGCGCGGTGAACTGACAACGCGGATTCCAGAACTTGTTGCTGCCCCTCATCCTGTGTCAGCGCGGAGATTGATTCTTGGCAACCTCTTCCCGATTCAGAACCAGCTTGCGAGCCGTAGGCCATATTGTTGAACGGCGCCGCCATCCCGACCGGTTTATCAATGTGGACAAAACCCCTTGGGATGAAATCTACCGCGACGGCATCATGGCAGTGCGGCACTACAGCCTCCCGCCAGGCAGCACCATCGAGCTCAATGACGACACCCTCGCGGTGCAGCGTGAACGCCACCGGATCCCCCTGATACTGGTCCCCGCCCTTGGCATCCATTGCTGGACCTACGATTTGATGCCCAACCGCTCGATGGTCAAATACCTGATGGCACGGGGTTATGACGTCTATCTGGTGGACTGGGGCAAACCTTCCCAGGCCGAGCACGGCCTGGACCTTGATACCTATGTGAATCGCTGGCTGCCCGCCGCTGTCGATGCGGTTTGTGAGCATGCAGAGGTCGAGTCAGTCAATCTCATGGGCTATTGCATGGGGGGGCTTCTGTGCCTGATGTATCTGGGGGGCCATGAGGACTCACCGGTCCAGAACCTCATTACCATTGCCAGCCCGGTCAACTTCCACAAGAGCGGGCCATTCGGCAAAGCCATTTCGCTGGCCGCAATCCCGTCAATGAAAGCCCACGACTGGTTCAAGCTTCGCCTGAAACCGCTGGATGACAAGCTATTTCACATCCCCGCAGGACTCCTGGCCTTTGGCTTCAAAATGACCAACCCGCCGGGTGTAGTGCAAGCGTATATGGATCTGATCCGCAATCTGGGTGACCGCGAATACGTGACCGAGTACATGACCATGGGCCAATGGTTCAATGACATGGTCGACTACCCTGGGGCAGTTGTCCGTGAGGTGATTGAAAAGATGATCCTCGCTAACAGCCTGGCCCGGGGGCGCATCCGCATTGGTGGACGCAGCGTGGATTTCAGCACCATCAAACAGGATCTGCTGGCCTTTGCCGGCACCACAGACAACATCGTCAGCCTGCGCGCTGCGCGGGAGGTCATGAATCTGGTGGGCAGTCGGGACAAGCGCTTTGAGGAAGTGCCGGGTGGGCATGCCGGGGTCTTTTCAGGCTCCAAAGCCCCGGATCATGCCTGGCGGATCAGTGCAGACTGGCTGGCAACCCGCTCCGATTAACCCTTGCTGCCGTCAACCAGTGCTTCGATACGCTCCGCTACCTGATTGGCATAACGGTAAAAGAGATAGGGAACCTTATTCGAGGCCTCATCGTTCATTTTCGGGATGGTGCTGCGAATAAAGGCCCAGCGTTGATTCACAAACGCCAACACCTCTGCGGCTTCTGCGTCACCGGCATAGGCCTTATCAAGGGCTTTCAGGCGATCATCAATCCCTTTGGACTCCATGGCAAAATCCAGCGGCTCCAGCCCGGTCCCTGTGGGTAGCCCTGCCGAGGGAAAGGCCGCCAATGCCAGGTATTCGCTAGCTAGTCGCTGCATGGCAACGGATAGCTCTGCAATGTCCAGATAAGGACCTGCCTGTTCATCGCGAACCGATTCTGCCAGTTTGACCACGTCAAGCGTGGTCGTATTCATCTCGCTCATGGCCCCATAATCCGCATACCCCAACGAGGCCAGAGGATTATCCAGTGCCCGTTCCGAGAGCGTATTCCAGGCGGCACCCAGTGCCTGAATATTCTCTTCATTGGCAGGTTCGGCCTCCGCTGCCATGCCATCAAGACGCTGATCAGCTTCTGCAAGCAGAATGCGTAGTGCCTCTCTGTCATCCGGGTTGTCACCGCGAATGGAAAGCAAATGGAACCCCATTCGAGCTCTCCAGGCATCCGCTTCCAAGGTTGCAAGCTCTCCTGCACTGACTGCAGCTTCCGTAAGCCCCGCCCCGGCCATAAACACGGCCATTGCTGTCATCCGTAACGTCGTTTTCACTTGTCCCTCACTTTGTCAGGGAGCCTCAGAATAACTCCTTGCGTGCTCAGCGTGACC
>NZ_AQOQ01000031.1:0-39888 GCF_002888555.1 Alcanivorax sp. MD8A
GTGATCAAATACGGCTGGCCAACAAGGGAGTGTCGCCCGCTACGAAGCCGTGATCCGTGGTGTGTAATTTTCATCCGCCAAGAATGGTGTGACAGGCCAGACCGGGGTATCAGCGGTTAGATGGAAATGCTGTGGGTGCAGACAGCCCCTTGATGTAAGCCGACCACCATTCCAATACAGGGTGATTGGCTATTGGGGTGCGATCTTGATCTCGCGATGCCCCCCATTAACGACAGAATCGCCCTCCCTCTACAGAGGGAGGCAGAGCTGCTGTAGGAGCCTTGCTCGCAAGGCGATCATTCGTCATGCGAATGACCAGAGGCATCGCCCTGCAACACAGCGCGGGCGGAATGGGTTGGATAGGCCGCGGGGTTTTAGCCTCCTCGCTGAGACTCGTTATCGCTATGCGAGCATAGCTCCTACAGGGAGGGAGGGGGGAGTCGACGGGCCTTCGTCCAACCCGGCTGGCGTCAAGTGCGGCGTTTAGCGTGTTGCCAGGCGGCTTCCAGTGCCGCCGGGTCGAGGGTGTTCAGGGGGGCGGGCTGGTCCTGCTCCATTTGCCGAAAGCGCGTCTCGAATTTGGCGGTGGCCTTGCGAAGGGCCTGCTCCGGGTCGATTTTCAGGTGCCGTGACAGATTGACGAGGGTAAAGATGACATCGCCAAGCTCATCCTCGATGTCAGCCTGATGGCCACGGTGCAACGCCTCATCCAACTCCGCCAGCTCCAGGTTCACCTGCTCACGCACGGGGCCGGTCTCCGGCCAGTCGAACCCGACTCTGGCGGCCTTCTTCTGTACTTTCGAGGCCCGTTGCAAGGCCGGCAAACCTGCCGGGACCCCGTCGAGGGCACTCTGGTGGGCTTTCCCCTTGCGCGCCCTCTCCTGCTGCTTGATCTGTTCCCAGTTGACCTTGACCGCCTGCTCGTCGGCGGCGTCTGACTCGCCAAACACATGGGGGTGCCGGCGAACCATCTTGTCGCACAGCACCTGCACCACCTCATTGAAGTCAAACAGCCCCTGCTCCCGTGCTATCTGGGAGTGGAACACCACCTGCAGCAACAGATCCCCCAACTCTTCCTTCAACTCCGGGTAATCGCGCTGGGCAATGGCCTCGGCCACTTCGAAGGCCTCTTCGATGGTGTACGGGGCGATGGAATCAAAGTCCTGCTTGATGTCCCACGGGCAACCGGTTTCCGGGTCGCGCAGGCGGGACATGATGGAGAGAAGCTGGGTGATTGGGGAGTCAGACATAACAGTGAACAGTTAACAGTGAATAGTGAACAGCGGCGCGATCACACGCCGTTCATTCTTCATGGCTTTACGCCGCGCCCATGGCCTGAGCGCGGCCCGCGTGCTTCAAATACCAGTAACGCCAGCTCGCAAACGGTTAACTATTCACTGTTAACTGTTCACTACTTTTTGTAGCGCCGAACCTCCAACACCCCTTTCAGCTGGTCCATCTTGGCCAGTACCTTGCCCAGGTTGCCGAGGGTGGCGATTTCCAGGGTGAGGAGCATGGTGGCGGTGTTGTCGTCCTGGTGGGACTGGGTGTGCACAGCGGTGACGTTGACCTTTTCATTGGACAACACCGCGATCACGTCGCGCAGCAAACCTTGACGGTCCCAGGCGCGCAGGAAGATGTCCACCGGGTAGGTGATGCGGTCTGCCTCGCCCCAGGTTACTTCGATGACCCGGTTGGGATCATCGCTCTGCATGGCCAGCAGCTTCTCGCAGTCGGCCCGGTGCACGGTGACCCCGCGGCCCAGGGTGATGAAGCCCATCACCGGTTCACCCGGCACCGGCTGACAACAGCCGGCCATGTGAGTCATCAGATTCCCCACGCCCTGAATGGTGACATCACCAGTCAGGGACGCCTTGGGCTTGGCGGGCACAAAGTCCAGTTCCTGCTGGTTGCTGTCCGGCTGCAGAGACTGCACCTGATTGACCACATGCCCCGGACGCAGATCCCCTGCCCCCAATGCGGCCAGCACATCATCACCGCTTTTCAGGTTCAGATGCGGCGCCAGGGTATCAAGGTCGACCTTGTCGAGGGCCAGCCGTGACATTTCTTTCTCGAGCATGGCGCGGCCCTGGGCGATATGCACATCGCGGTCCTGACGCTTGAACCACTGCTGGATACGGGCCCGCGCGGAAGACGTAGCCACATACCCCAGTGACGGGGTCAGCCAGTCGCGGCTGGGGCCGCCTTCCTTGGTGGTCAGGATCGAGACCTGCTCACCGGTATTGAGGGTGTAGTTGAGCGGCACAATCTGGCCGTTCACCTTGGCGCCCCGGCAGCGGTGCCCGACTTCGGTATGAATGTGGTAAGCAAAATCCACCGGCGTGGCGCCGGATTCCAGATCCACCACATGGCCATCCGGGGTGAATACATACACCCGCTCGCTCACCAGCCCATGGCGCAGCTCGTCCACCATGGTGTCCGGGCTGTCCTCGCCCAGTTCTTCGTGCCATTCCAGCACCTGCCGCAACCAGGCAATGCGCTGTTCGTAATCGCTGACACCGCCTTTGCCCTTCTTGGCCCCTTCCTTGTACCGCCAGTGGGCGCACACCCCCAGTTCAGCTTCCTCGTGCATGTCGAAGGTACGAATCTGCACCTCCAGCATTTTGCGCTCGGGGCCCACCACCGCGGTATGCAGGCTCTGGTAGCCGTTGCTCTTGGGGCTGGCGATGTAGTCGTCGAATTCCTTGGGGACATGCTTCCACAGGGAGTGGACAATCCCGAGCGCGGCGTAACAGTCACGCACTTCTGGCACCAGGATACGCACCGCGCGGACATCATAGACTTCGCCGAAATCCAGATGCTTCTTCTGCATTTTCCGCCAGATGCTGTAGATGTGCTTGGCCCGGCCGTGCACCTCGGCACCGGTGATACCGTTCTTGTCCAGGTAACCGCGCAGCTGTTCCAGTACATCCCGGATGTACTCTTCACGGGCCAGGCGCTTCTCGTCCAGCAGTTTGGCAATCTTCTTGTAGGCACCGGGCTGCAGGTAGCGGAACGACAGGTCTTCCAGCTCCCACTTGAGCTGGCCGACCCCGAGGCGATGCGCCAGCGGGGCGTAGATATCAAAGATTTCCTGGGCCACCTTGCGCTGGCGGTCCGGCTCGGCTTCCTTGACCGCGCGAATGATGACCGTCCGTTCGGCCAGCTTCACCAGAGCAACCCGGACGTCGTCGACCATGGCCACCAGCATCTTGCGCATGTTGTCCAGCTGGCCGTCCTGCTGGCCCAGCACCGCCTTGCGGGTGGGGTTCAGGTTGGTGCTGATTGCCGCCATGCGCAGCACGCCCTCAATCAGACGCGCCAGTTCGGAGCCGAATTCTTTTTCCACTTCGACCAGGGAAATCTGCCCTTCCCTGACCGAGCGATACAGCACCGCCGCAGGCAGCACATCGGTATCTGCGCCGAGATCCACCAGTACCTCGGCCATCTCCAGACCGATGATCAGGCAGCCCTTGCCATAAGGCCATTTGCGCCCGGCCGCCTCGCCGGCCAGCTGGCACTGCTCTGCCCGCTCACAGGCCTGCTCCAGCATCTCGCGATTGCGCAGCGGCACGCGGGATTCGAGCTGGGCGACCCAGTCACGCCAGTGACCGAGCTCCCCTTCTGTTGGCTGTCGACGAACCGTTACCATGGGCTTTCCTTCATTGTCAGCCTTCCGCTGCAGCCGCCCTGCCTTTCAGACAAGACACCGGCATGCGCCAGCCATCTTATTTCTTTTCAAACACCGCGATAGATTCCACATGGGTGGTGTGCGGGAACATATCCATCACCCCAGCCGACTTGAGACGGTAACCCAACGCCGTGAGTTCCCCGGCATCCCGGGCCAGCGTGGCCGGGTTGCAGGAGACATAAACGATCTTCTTTGCACCAAACCGGGGCATTAGTTTCACCATTTCCAGGGCCCCGGTGCGGGGTGGGTCGATCAGGATACGATCATACTCCTTTGCGGCCCACGCTTGCCCGTAGACATCCTGACTCAGGTCCCAGGCATGAAACTCCAGGTTTTCCAGGCCGTTACGGGCGGCATTCTCATAGCCGCGCTTGACCATGGCCTGGCTGACCTCGACCCCGACCACCTTCGCCGCGCGCTTGGCTGCGGGGATAGTGAAGTTCCCCAGCCCGCAGAACAGGTCCAGCACGGTGTGATGCGGCTCGATATCCAGCAAATCCAGTGCCAGAGGCACCATCTTGCGATTGATTTCCGCATTCACCTGGGTGAAATCCGTGGGGTGGAAGGCCAATTCCACGTCCGCGGAGGGGTGCCGGTAGTACAGCCGCTCTTCGTTTTCGGCCCCGGTCAGTGCAGGCCAGATGCGGTGCACGGTGCTCTCGTTGCCCGGCTGCAGGTACAGATGCCAGCCCAGTGGCTGACAAAAATCCAGCAGCGCCTGTTGGTCTGCCTCAGGAAGTGGGTCCAGATGGCGAATAATCAAAGCAACGATGTCATCGCCGGCGGCCAGCTCGATTTGCGGGATACGGCTGCGGCTTTGCAGGCCATGCATGAGACCCCGCAGATCATTCAACCGGTGGCCCACCTGGGGCACCAGCACTTCGCAGGTGCGCAGCTGGGCAATGAAGCTGTTGCGCTTTTCGCGGAAACCCACCAGGGTTTCATCCTTGGCTTCCACATACTTCACGCCCATGCGGGCTTTGCTGCGGTAGCCGGTGATCGGCCCGGCCAGGGGCGCCAGCCATTCTTTTGGGGCTAACCCGCCAAAATGTTCCAGTTGTTCGCGCAGCACGGCTTCCTTTCGCGCGATCTGCACCTCGGGATTCATGTGCTGCAGGCTACAACCGCCGCACAGAGTGCTGTGCTCACAGGGCGGGGTAACCCGGTCCGCCGAGGGCGTGACAATCTCGACGGCCTTGCCCTCGTCGAATTTACTGCGCATGTAGGTGAACTTGAACATCACCTCTTCGCCGGGCAGGGCATTATCGATAAAGGTGGTCTTGCCTTCACGGCGGGCGATACCCCGGCCATCGTGGCTGAGGGATTCAATGCTGGCGGGTTCCGGGGTTTCCGGAAGCGGCTTGCGTTTACGGGCCATGGTTATAAATCACAGTTAACAGTTGAGAGTGGACAGTTGACAGTTACGCGATAGAGACTTCAGTGACAGATCCGCAGTGGCCGCGGGAAAGTCTGGACTCGGCCAGAAGCCTTCCAGATTCGCCCCGCTTTGCCCGCGACGCAGTCAACTGTCAACTGATGTCCAGGCTTCCAGGAAAGACAGGAAGTGCGGCTGCCCTTCCTCTTTCAGGTAGTCCTGCAGCAGGCTCAGTTCCTGCTCGTAGCCGGTGGGGTCCAGATCCCCGCGCATCAGCTGGAAACGCAGGTACACCAGCCAGGTGTTGAGTACATCGGTTTCGCAGTAATCGCGAATGCCCTTGATGTCACCGTCCTGGAAGGCATCAAACACCTTGGCGCCACTCATGCCCATCTTGCCGGGAAAACCCAGCAGAGTGGCGATCTGGTCCAGCGGTGCATTGGCGCGGCCATTGTACATGGCCAGCACATCCATCAGGTCCAGATGACGCTGGTGGTAACGGCTCAGGTAGTTGTTCCACTTGAAGCTGGAATCCTCGTTACCGGTATCCCAGTAACGGCGGGCTTGCACGCCATGCTTGAGGGCACGGTAATGCAGCACCGGCAGGTCAAACCCCCCGCCATTCCAGCTCACCAGGTTAGGCGTGAAGCGCTCGATGCCATCGTAGAAACGCTCGATCAGCTCTTTCTCGGTGCTGTCCTCGTCGCCCAATGACCAGACCTTGATGCCCTGGGTCGAGCGCAGCACGACCGAAATGGCCACAATGCGGTGCAGGTGCAGGCGCAGGAATTCGGTGCCGTTTTCCTGGCGGCGCAGGTTGAACAAGGCGCTGGCGGTGTCCTTGTCGTTGAGGCCATCCAGATCGTAGATCTTGCGGCCACCGTCCAGATCCGGAATGGTTTCGATATCAAAGACCAGTACGTTCATCCCTGCACTCCCTTGTCCTGAAAAACCCCGGTGGAAAGGTAACGGTCGCCGCGATCACAAATGATCGCCACAATCACTGCGTTTTCCAGTTGCTCGCTCAGGCGCAGGGCACCGGCCACCGCACCGCCGGACGACACCCCACAGCTGATGCCCTCTTCCCTGGCCAGACGGCGCATGGTCTGCTCCGCCAGCGCCTGATCCATATCCATGACCTGATCTACCCGCCGGTCATCGTAGATGGACGGCAGGTACTCTTTGGGCCAACGGCGAATGCCGGGAATGGCTGAGCCCTCGGTGGGCTGCAGGCCAACAATCTGGATCGCCGGGTTCTGCTCTTTCAAATACATGCTGCACCCCATGATGGTACCGGTGGTGCCCATGGAGCTGACGAAGTGGGTGATCTTGCCGTCGGTATCGCGCCAGATTTCCGGGCCGGTGCTCACATAGTGGGCCAGCGGATTGTCCGGGTTGGCGAATTGATCCAGCACCCGGCCTTCGCCGCGGGCCTGCATAGCCTGGGCCAGATCCCGGGCGCCTTCCATGCCCTCTTCCTGACTCACTGAAATCAGCTCGGCGCCGTAGGCTGCCATGGCATCACGGCGCTCCTGGCTCTGGTTGGCGGGCATGATCAGTTTCATGCGGTAGCCCCGCATGGCCGCCGCCATAGCCAGGGCAATGCCGGTATTGCCGCTGGTGGCTTCGATCAGGGTATCCCCGGGTTTGATCTCACCGCGCTCTTCCGCCTTGAGGATCATGTTCAGGGCCGGGCGATCCTTCACGGAGCCCGCCGGGTTATTCCCTTCCAGCTTCACCAACAGGGTATTGGAGGTCTCGCCCGGCATCCGCTGCAGGCGAACCAGGGGCGTATTGCCCACGGTCTGTTCGATGGTTTTATGATTCATGGCGCGCATTGTACCCGAAAGCTCCCCGCGGGCGAGACGGGTTGCCGCACCGCCTTATTGATTCAAATGGCCAAGGAATTCACTCAGCGCCTTGATGTAATCCTCAAACGCTTCGAACTGCGGCACGTGGCCGATCCCTTCCAGCTCGACCAGGGTGGCATCGGGTATCTGTTGTGCCGCCTGCTCGCCTAACTCCCCGTACTGGCCCAACGCCCCTTGCAAGGCTTGTGGGGCACGGTTGCGGCCCAGTGCCGTGCGGTCGCGGGTGCCGATGATCAACAAGGTCGGAACGGCAAGTCGGCCGAACTCATGCACCACCGGCTGGCTGTAGATCATGTCGTAGGCCAGTGCCGAGTTCCACGCAATCAGCGGGTAATCCGGGCCCCGAATCCAGCCCTGCTGCAATTCGAGCAACGGGTCATAGGCGGCTTTCCATTGGCCATCAAAATAGCTCGCCGTCATGTACGCCTTCACTTTTTCCGGGGTCTTGCCCAGCTCCCCCTTGTACCAGGCATCAACAGACTGCCAGGGCACCTGCTTTTGCTGCCAGTCTTCGAGACCAATGGGATTGACCAGCGTCAGTGAAGCGGTGCGCTCCGGGAACATCAGCGCGAAGCGAGTAGCCAGCATGCCTCCCATGGAGTGCCCCACGACATTGACCGTGTCTACCTCCAGTTCGTCCAGCAAGCGACGGGTCTGGTCGGCCAGGGTATGGAAGGAATACTGGAATGCCTTTGGCTTGGACGATTTACCGAACCCGATCTGGTCGGGCACTACCACCCGATAGCCCTGTGCCGACAGGGCCGCGATGGTGTCGTCCCAATAGGCGCCAGAGAAGTTCTTGCCGTGCAGTAGCAATACCGCCTGCCCGTTGGCCTTGGCCGGTTTGATATCCATGTAGGCCATCTGCAAGGACTGCTGTTGTTCGCTTAACGCCAGAGAATGCACGGGGTACGGGTAGTTATATTGGCTTAAACGGGCGTCCAGAGCCGGGGCGGCGGCCTGAACCCACCCGGCAATCATCAACCCAACCCACAGAACAACCCCTTGCTTGCCGTATCGCATGCGAACTCCCCAATAACATGATCCTGAAAGGGTCTGAACCTTGTGACTCGGTGAAGTTCCTCACCGTTACCTTCCAACCCGCCAAAACAGACCGATTGACCGGAAAGACCCCACCCTGAGAATGTGATGCAGTTAGAATTGCCCAATAATTAGCATATAGTGCAATACAATACGCCAGCATCCCCCAACTGGGGGATAAACAGGGATTGGCGACCTGAAATTGTATCGTTGTGCCGTACCGGGAAGGACAGGACAGCGCCATGGTGTAACCATGCTTGAATCATTATTGAGCTTCGTCGGGGAAATTTACGAGGCCTCTTACAACCCTGGGCACTGGGACAAGGTTGTGGAGACGTTGTGTTGTGAGATCCTTTGTGCAAAATCCGGCGCCATCTTTGTAGAAGACCGTCAAGCGCAGACCCGCAGTATGATTGGCGCCTATGGCCTGCCCGCCGCAGTAAAGGCGTCTTACCGTTTCGGCATGGCCAAATACGACCATACCTTTCAACTGCAGAGTAGAATGCCGGTAGGCCAGGCATCACAAATCACCGATGCCGAAGCGGTCCGTAACGACCATCCCTTTTATTACCGGCTGATTCTCAAACCCAACGATATCGGTTTTATCTCTGCCATCAACGTCTACAACGATGACGAATGGCATGTGGGGATCGGCCTGCACCGCTCCTTTAATGCCACCCCCTTTTCCGAGCAGGACTGTCGTACCCTCACCTTGCTGTATCCACATTTCAACCGGGCATTACGGATTCACCGGGAATTTCACCGCTTGAAGACCCGCCAGCAATCTCTTCATGAAGCGCTGTCCCGTTTCATGATCGGTCTGGTCATTGTGGACGCCTCAGGGAAAGTCACGTACCTGAACCCTGTCGCTGAGACCCTGATGGCTCAACATGGCGGTTTGTCACTCAGCAATGGCATGCCCAAAGCTTACTACGCCGATGAAGACCATCGTCTGCAGACAATCATCAAGCGCCTGCTGAAATCCGATCGTAAAGACACGCAAACCCGCACCGAAGCACTTGGGGTTCACCACCCAGACCGAGAGCTGAACATGAACATCATGATGGCTGCGCTGGGACACGAAGAGGGTCCCCAACCCGGTAGCCTGGCACTGTATTTGTCGGATCCGGATTCATCACTGAACCTGCCTGCCAGTGCACTGCAATCGCTCTATGACATGACCCCGAAAGAGGCCAACGTGGCCATCGCACTAGTGAACGGGCAATCCCCCACCCAAATCAGTCAGCTGCACGGCGTGTCGGTGGATACGGTGCGCTCTCAACTGAAAAGCATCTATTCCAAAATGGGGGTGAAAAAGCAGCAGGACGTGATCCGGGTGTTGTTGTCTACCGGGGCGCTGGCATAGCTGTTATGACGGTAACGGCAGACTGACCCTTACAGCCAGCCCACCGATATCGCTGCGGTCCAGTGCCAGAGTGCCCTGATAGGCCACGGCCAGATCATGGGCAATGGCCAGGCCCAACCCATAACCCTGCTGGCGCTCATCCAGACGTTCACCCCGCTGTAACACAGTGCCCCTGCGTGCTGCAGGTATCCCCGGGCCATCATCCTCTACAACGACAACACACTGCGCCTCGCCGAGTTCGAAGCGCAGTGCGATACGCGACTCCGCCCATTTAAAGGCGTTGTCCAGCAGGTTACCGAAAAGCTCCAGCATGTCTTCACGTTCAAAGGGCAACGTCTCCCCGTTGAGCCCACTCATCTCGAAGGTCAATTGCCGGTCATGAGCACGCTCAAGGGTCATGATCACCAGCGGCAGATCCTCTTCCGGGCAGAACCGGTTGGCCGCCGTAGCGCCGGCCGCGACCCGGGCCCGACTGAGCGCACGCCGAACCTGCCCTTCCATTTGCGATACCTGATCATTCATCAGGTGATGCAAATCCGGGTCTTTCAGTAGCAGATCCTGATTGCAACGGTTCTTGAGTACTGCCAGCGGGGTCTTCAGGGCATGGCCCAGATCGCCCATGGCATGGCGGGAGCGTTGCAGCTGTTGCTCGGTATGCTGTTGCAGGCGATTGATTTCTGCCACCAGGGGCTGCAGCTCCCGGACCACATTGCCCGTCAGCGCCGAGCGCTTGCCCTGACGAAGCTGTTCGATTTCGGCACGGGCCCGACGCAGTGGAGACAGCCCTCGCCGCAACAGCCATTGCTGCACCAGCGCCAGTAACGCCAGGATCAACGGCCAGAACACTAACATAGCCGTACGGGCTCGCTGATAGGCCTGGCGCACCGGCGAGTAATCCTGGGCAACCGACACAGTGACCGGCTGCCCGCGCACCTGATATTGCTCTTTATAGCCAAGCAGCAATTGCTCTGCCGGGCCTTCCAGCAAGCCACTGGCGACGCCAGGGGTCGCCGGGGGAGCCAATGGTGCATCCCACAGGGAGCGGGAACGCCAACGGGCCTGCGGGGTATCCACAACGAAATAACGGCCCGAATAAGGCCGTCGATAAGCGGGATGCAACCGTTCATTTCGCAGGGTCAGGGCGTCATCCGGTCCCGGTTCCAATGCAGCAAGCACACCGGCGGCATCGGCCCGCAGTTGCTCCACCAGCCGGCCCCGTTGTTCCTGTTCCAGCCACCACAGCGCCGCCTGACTGATCAGCAGTCCAGCCAGCAGCAGGCTGGCAAACAGGCTGATCGCCAGTCGCCGCCCCATGGAAGAGGTCACGACAATTGCCCCGTGTAGACATACCCCTGGCCACGGCGGGTTTCGATCACGGCCTTGCCGAGTTTACGGCGCAGACGATTCACATGCACTTCAAGCACATTGGAATCCCGATCGCTTTCGTTGTCATAAAGGTGAGAGGCCAACTGCCCTTTCGAGAGCAGCCTCCCCGGGTTGTGCATGAAATAACGGAGCATACGGAACTCGGCTCCAGTAAGGGCGATTTCTTCTTCTCCGTGCCACACGGTCTGCCGGCTTTCATCCAGTTTCAGCATTCCCGCGCTCAGCCGCTCGTCATTGGCATTGCCATGGCTCCGCCGCAGCAAGGCCTGAATACGCAGCAACAATTCATCCGGATGGAAGGGTTTGGTCAGGTAATCATCCGCCCCCTGACGTAGCCCCTCAATGCGCTCGGACCAACTGTCCCGTGCAGTGAGGATCAACACCGGAATCGACAGCCCTTCCTGCCTCCACTGTTTCAGCACCTGCAGGCCATCCATGCCCGGCAGCCCAAGGTCCAATACCACCAGATCAAAAGGATCATCATGAACCCGCACCACCGCATCACGCCCGTCAGCGAGCCAGTCAACGGCATAACCATGCTCTTTCAACAGCGGAACCAGTTGATCGGCCAGCGCGACACTGTCTTCCACCAGCAGGATGCGCATCAGTCGTCTATCTCATCATCGAGGATGCGGCCGTCACGGGCGTCCACTTCCAATTCACGTACCACACGCTCACGCGTCAGCAATTCAATCTCGTAGATCAGACGGCCATCGTCGCGCTCCAGCTCCACTTCCAGCAAGCGGAAATCCGGGTAGTGAGTATCCAGCGTTTTAAGCAAGGCATTTAGCGACATGATTTCGCCCTGCTCCCGAAGCCGGAGCGCCTCATCATGGCTGACATCATCCGCAATCAGCCTCAGCGGACACAATAACAGCAGGGTGACCAGTGCCACCCTGCTGCCAAAATGCACAAATACGGCTGTGTTAATCGCGCTCTTCACCGAGCAGCTCGCCGCTGGTTGCATCGATATCCAGATCCCATTCCTGACCTTGTGCATCACGCAGCTCCACCTGGTAGATGTAGCGGCCATATTCGTGCTCCAGGTCCGTATCGGTAATTTTCGCTTTGGGGTGCTTGTCGGTTGCCACCTTATCCAGCTTGTCCAGAGACAGGATGGTCCCCTCTTTCACCAGAGACTGTACCTGATTATGGGGTACATCATCAGCCAGTACGGCGGTGCTTGCGGTCAGCCCCATCAGGGTGGCGATCATCAGTTTAGCTGTGGTGTTCATGGCGAATCTCCTTTGGGTTGAACACATGTCTGTTGAACACAGGAGAGACTGTAGACGCCCAAGCTGAACCCAGCCTTAACGCAAGCTGACCGCCAGCTTAAGGCATAGCAGGAGAAAGAGCGCTTTGCGGGCATAAAAAAACGGGCCCGAGGGGCCCGTTTTCCTTGGCGACGTTACGTCACCCAGCGCTCGGCAGATACGCCGAAGCGATTACTTCTCGAGGATGGCGACCACACCCTGACCACCCGCAGCACACACGGAGATCAGTGCACGACCAGAGCCTTTCTCGTTCAGCAGCTTGGCAGCGTTGGCAATGATACGGCCACCGGTAGCCGCGAACGGGTGACCGGCTGCCAGAGAGGAGCCTTTCACGTTCAGCTTGCTGCGATCGATGCTGCCCAGCGCCTTGTCGCGGCCCAGCTTCTCTTTACAGAAGTTTTCGTCTTCCCACATTTTCAGGGTGGTCAGTACCTGGGACGCAAACGCTTCGTGGATTTCATAGAAATCGAAGTCCTGCAGGGTGATGCCGGCCTTGTCGAGCATGCTCGGCACGCCATAAGCCGGCGCCATCAGCAGGCCTTCTTTCTTGCCAATGAAGTCAACGGCGGCAGCTTCGCCCAAGGTCAGGTAAGCCAGTACCGGCAGACCACGCTCTTTGGCCCACTCTTCGGTGGCCAGCAGTACTGCAGAGGCACCGTCAGTCAGCGGGGTGGAGTTGGCCGGGGTCATGGTGCCGTCCGGACCACCAAAGCACGGCTTCAGGGTGCCCAGTTTTTCCAGGGTGGAGTCGCCACGCATGTTGTTGTCGCGCTCCAGACCCTTGAACGGAGTGATCAGGTCATCCTGCCAGCCGTCTTCATAGGACTTGGCCAGGTTCTGGTGGGATTTCCACGCCAGTTCGTCCTGCGCTTCACGGGCAATGCCCCACTCTTTCGCCGTGATCGCCTGGTGCTCGCCCATGGACAAGCCAGTGCGCGGCTCGCCATTCTTGGGGATGTCGGGCATCAGGGATTTTGGGTTCAGCAGTTTCAGACCCAGCTTGGCACGCTCACCATTGGTCTTGGCACGGTTCAGAGCCATGAATACCTTGCGGGCATCTTCGTTCACACCCAGCGGCGCATCGGAGGTGGTGTCCACACCGCCAGCGATGGCGCAATCGATCTGACCCAGTGCGATCTTGTTGGCAACCAGGATGGCTGCTTCCAGACCGGTACCACAGGCTTGCTGAAGATCATACGCCGGGGTTTCCGGGGCCAGCTTGGAACCCAGTACGGATTCGCGCACCAGATTAAAGTCACGGGCGTGCTTCATCACAGCGCCGGCCGCCACTTCGTCAATCTTCTGGCCGTGCAGCTTGAAACGGTCTACCAGGCCATCGATAGCAGCAGTCAGCATTTCCTGGTTGCTGGTGTCGATGTAAGCAGAGTTGGAACGGGCAAACGGGATACGGTTGCCGCCAATAATGGCAACCTTGCGTACGGCTTTACCTGCCAGCATAACAATGTCCTCTAACAGAATCAGGCAGTCATCTCAGGATGACGTCTGTGGTCAGCGCGACCACGGTATTCACTACTCAGGGCGCAGTCTACCCGCACCGGTCAATGCCTCATTGGCTCAAACGACTGTTTGAACATGGGTGCCGGTCAATACACCCGCAACATTGCAGTGATTCAATACGCGCCAGTGTGCGACAGGGCCGGTTTGACTGCCCTACGAAAGAAGTCTGATTTTGCGCTGTCTTCTTTCGGCACCCCTTTAAACCCGTTCTGGTTGGCATAAGGTTAACCGGACACATTCATCTCTGATGGCAAAGGACAGGATCATGAGCGATACCTATCAGGCGATTGCCAATTCCCCCATGGGCAAGGCGCTGTTTGGCGCAATCAACCTCCCCATTCCGGTCATTCTCGATCGTTGGCAGCCGGGCCAGGCCTCCTTCATCAAGGGCCGTGTACTGGTAGGTGCCGCCAACGGTTCTACCGCTGTCGACAGCATTCTCGGCACCCTGAAAGGGGCACCGGAAGCCAAGGTTTCCGTGCTGGCCAACAACGGCAATGCTTCCGAGCTGCAAAAGAAAGCCGGCAAGCTGGGTGTTGATGCAGACAACTACACCGCCAACCGCGATGACGATGCCAAGTTCAAAGGTCTGGTCTTTGATGCCACCGGTATTCAAAACCCGGACGAGCTGAAAGCCCTGTGGGAGTTCTTCCACCCGGTGATCCGCAAGCTGGAAAAGTGCGCCCGTGTTGTGGTCGTTGGCCGCACCCCGGAAACCCAGACCGGCACCGCCCGCGTCGCTCAACGTGCTCTGGAAGGTTTCACCCGCTCCGTGGGCAAGGAAATCAAGAAAGGCGCGACCGCACAGCTGGTCTATGTGAATGAAGGTGCCGAGGCGCAACTGGCCTCCCCGCTGCACTTCTTCCTGTCGCCCAAATCCGCTTACGTCTCTGCCCAGGTAGTACGTGTTTCTGAAGCTGGTTTCGACGCCAAAAAATTCGACTGGGACAAGCCTCTGGCTGGTAAAAAAGCCCTGGTCACTGGCGGCTCTCGCGGTATTGGTGCTGCCATCGCCGAAGTGCTGGCCCGTGACGGCGCGACCGTAACCGTGCTGGACATCCCGCCCATGGCCGACGACCTGAACAAGGTTGCCGAGCAGATTGGTGGTGACACCCTGGAGCTGGACATCACTGCAGCCGAAGCACCCGAAGCCATCGCAGCCAAGGGCAAAGCGGTCGGCGGTTTCGATGTCATCGTTCACAACGCCGGCGTCACTCGCGACAAGATGCTGGGCAACATGCCGGAGAAATTCTGGGACATGGTGCTGGACATCAACATCGCCAGCCAGCTGCGCATCAATGAAAAGCTGTTGGCCGATGGCGGCATCAGCGAAGGCGGCAGCATCATTTCCATCAGCTCCATCGCCGGTATTGCGGGCAACCTGGGTCAGACCAACTACGGCGCCTCCAAAGCGGCTGTGATTGGCATGATCGATGCCTACAAAGACGAGTACGCCGAGAAAGGCATCACCATCAATGCCGTGGCTCCGGGCTTCATTGAAACCCAGATGACCGCTGCCATCCCCTTCACCATTCGTGAAGCGGGCCGTCGTATGAACGCCATGAACCAGGGCGGTCAGCCGGTGGACGTGGCCGAAACCATCGCCTTCTTTGCCAGCCCGGCCTCTCAGGGCCTGACCGGCAACGTTGTGCGAGTGTGTGGCCAGATGCTGCTGGGTGCGTAACCGCCTCTCACGGCAGGCTTCAGACCGCAGCGCGGTTTGAAGCCTTTGCTACTCGATCGACAGAAAAGCCGCGCCGCAAGGTGCGGCTTTTTTGTGGGGCAAGCGCTGCAACAGCAACGATAAGCCAATTGCCTCAAAGCGATTAGTGCGACATCAAGCGCCCATCGCAAGCAGGCCGGCCACTCATCGCAACGCCGTCTTTGCTGGCCATCCCCAAGTGCGGAGAAACATCGTGATGGAGCTTCCTACAACCGATCCGAGCTATGGCCAACACGGCGCTTCGCGGATCGACAAGCGGATTTCGAAGCCCCAAACCAGAATCCTGCTGCAGACTTTCGGTTTTGTGTTTTGAAATGGGTTTCCGGGATCCGGGCCTCGCTTAAGCTCGGATCGCCATGCGAGCATGGCTCCTACAGATTACGGGGGCACTCCGCTATGCTTCCGCTTCGTTCCTCAGGTGTTCGGCTTATTTATTACCCCCAAACTCAACGAGCAGGAAAGCGTTCCCGTTCTTCTAAAAACCCCGGAACTATTTTGGGTTTACCCTTCCTTGTAGCTTGTAGCTTGTAGCTCACAGCTCACAGCTCACAGCTCACAGCTGATAGCTGATAGCTGATAGCTCACAGCTGATAACTACTTACACCGGCAGCCCAAGGCGCTTGGCTTCCAGGCGACGGAGGAATTCGAGCATGACCTGGCGATAGAGATCTTCACCCAGCCATGCATCTTCAACCCCTGCATCGATGTTGGGGTTATCGTTGACTTCAATGACCACCACCTCGTCACCGGACTGTTTCAGGTCCACGCCATACAGGCCATTACCCATCAGGCGAGCGGCTTTCAGGGCGGTTTTCAGCACTTTAGCCGGGACTTCCTGTACGGGCAGGGTGCGGCTGTTACCTGAGGTCGTCTTGCCACTGCTCTGGTGGTGATAAATCTGCCAGTGCCCCTTGCTCATGAAATACTGACAGGCGAACAACGGGCGATTGTTGAGCACACCAATGCGCCAATCATAGTCGGTGTACATAAAGGCCTGCGCCAGCACCACCGATGACTGTTTCAGGTACTGTGCCAGCGCCTTTACCAGCTCTTCGCGGGTCGCCACCTTGGAGATGCCACGGGAGAAGCTGCCATCCGGAATTTTCAGCACCATGGGCAGCTTCAACTCATCGATCAGCCGATCTATTTGCTCATCATCATCGCTGAAGATAAACGCTGTCGGCGGCACCGGCACATTGTTTGCCTGCATCAGCTCGGCCAGATAAATCTTGTTGGTACAGCGGAGAATCGAGCCGGGGTCATCAATCACCACCATGCCTTCCTGTTCGGCCTTGCGGGCAAACTGGTAGGTGTGGTGATCCAGCGCCGTGGTCTCACGGATAAACAACCCATCGTATTCACCCAGCCGGGTGTAGGCATCACGGCCAACCAGATCCACGCGGATGCCCAACTGCCGGCCGGCTTTCACGAAGCGTTTCAGCGCCGTCTTGTTGCTGGGCGGCAGGGCTTCCTGGTCGTTGACCAGCAGGGCCAGTTCATAACGGTCGCTGCGACGGCGACGGGGGCTGCGCCAGACCCGCTCGTTAAACTGCTCCAGCGCCTGGGCAAAACGGTCTTCCTGCTCGCCTTTGAGCTGTTTCAGTGTCAGCGGTTTCAGTGCTTCGATGGCCCAGTTTTCGCGGCGCCGGAATTCCACTTTCAATAGCGGGCAAGGCAGCTGGTCAAAAATCTGCCGGCCCAGTTCCCCCAGGCCTTCCTGATCGGTCTGGCCAAAGAACAGCAGCAGGCTGAAATGGTCCGAACCACCGCCCTTGCGCTTCATGGCCTTGTCGAGCGCCGTCTCGAACTGTTCAAAATGCAGCCCGTACAGCGCCTTGCGGCTCAGGTCATTCACGGTGCGCACCGACGGCATCACCCGCTGACCACGGGCTTCCGCCAGCAACGAGCAATAGTAACCAGGGCTCAGATACTTGTAGCTGCGGCACAGGTTGATGACCTGCACCTTCTTGTCGGTACACACCGGCTGCTGCGCCTGCAGATACTCCTTGGCAGACAACAGATGACGAGCCGGATAATACGCCGCCCAGTCCGCGGGATCGTCGACAAGAATGATGACCTGACTCATGAAAAGCCCTGACAAAAGGGGCGCCGCGACAGGGCGCCGATAGCCGCGAATTTAGGGCCTTTGGGAGGGGGCTTGCAAGGGAAAGTTAACAGTTAACAGTGAATAGTTAACAGCGTCGCGGAATAGCCAAGAGCCAGCCTGAAAGCATGACGCCGCGACCATACTCTGGCCATGGTTTTAAGGGTACAGAGCGCAGCATTAGGCGGAGACCAAACCCGTGGCCGATTCAGCTCCCTGAACGCAAAAGGCCGCACCTATTCCCCGGCGCGGCCTCCCTCATCGCAGCCAGAACACCCCCGACCGCGAACTATTCACTGTTAACTATTCACTATTCACTGCTTTTCTGCGCCCCCGGATGCCCCGCCTTCTCCAGCGCATCCTGCACTTCCGGGGGCATGTAGGTTTCGTCGTGTTTGGCCAGGACTTCTTCGGCCTCAAAGCGTTCACGGCTGATCAAGGTGCCGTTGGCGACGATGCCCTGGCCCTCACGGAACAGGTCGGGGAGGATGCCCTGGTAGTGCACCGTGAAGCTGCCCTTGCCGTCGGTGATGTCAAAACTCACGTCCAGGGTCTCTTCATTGCGCACGACAGACCCGGCTTCCACCAGCCCGCCCACTCGCATCTGGGTATTCAGGGGCGCTTCGCCAGAGGCGACCTGCTGGGGCGTGTAGAACAGGTTGATGTTCTGACGCAGGGCGTAAAACATCAGGCCCACCGCAATGGCCAGTCCAACCAGCACGGCCAGGACCAGAAGCAGGCGTTGTTTACGTACGGGATTCATCATTTACCTCGGCATCCAGTTCGGCGCGGCGCTGCTGCCGTGCCAGGGTTTGTCGCACCTGTCCCTGTCCGCGAAGGGCCAGCACCATGCTGGCAATAATCAGGAACGCACTGATTCCGTAAGCGCTCCAGACATAAAAACCGTGTTTACCCATGGCCAGGAAATCGGCAAAGGATTCAAATGCCATCATTGCTCTCCTTTCTCCGGCCGGGTCACCAGTTTGGCCACCCATTTGCTGCGTCGCTCGCGCCACATCACCTCGGTGCGGGCACGCATCAACACATTAACGGCATACAACAGCCACAGGCCCAGCATGCTGATCAGCAGCGGGTACTTCATGGCCGGGTTGATGGTGGATTCGCCAAACAGCTTGAGAGTCGACCCCTGATGCAGGGTCTGCACCCACTCCACGGAATACTTCACGATGATCACGTTGATCACCCCCACCATCGCCAGCAGGCCTGCCGCCCGGGCGGCCTGCCGTGGGTCGCGGATCACATTCTGCAGGGCAATCACGCCGACATACATGAACAGCAGGATCAGCATGGAGGTCATGCGCGCATCCCACTGCCAATAGGTGCCCCAGGTGGGTTTGCCCCACAGCGCGCCGGTGACCAATGAAATAGCGGCCAGCGCCGCACCAAACGGGGCAATGGCCTTGAGCATCACTTCCGCCATCTTCATGCGCCAGACCACCGCCACCAGGCCGGCCACGCCCAGCGCCATGTAGCCCATCAACGCACCACTGGATGCCGGCACATGGATGAAAATGATGCGATAGCTGTTGCCCTGCTGGTAGTCACTGGGGGCAAAGCCCAACCCCCACACCAGGCCAGTGAGCAAGGTCACCAGTGCGATCGGCGTGAGCCACGGCAACACCGAGGAGCTGAAGGTATAGAAATAGCGCGGGGATCCCAGCATGTGGTACCAGCGCTTGATCGTTTGCCAAACCATTTAGTTACCCGAACTGATTTTGAGACCGGCCGATACGGCCAGTGGACCCAGGCTGGCTGTCAGCGCCAGCAAGGCACCCAGAATGGCCAGAATGCCGTTGACCGCGCCACCTTCCGCTGCCGCACGGATGACCCCGGCACCGAAAATCAGCACCGGAATGTACAGCGGCAACACCAGTACCGCCAGCAGTATCCCGCCTCGATTCAACCCCACTGTCAGGGCTGCCCCGATGGCGCCAATAATGGTCAGTGCCGGCGTCCCCAACAGCAGGCTGAGCATCACCGTGCCCAGCACCGCATTGGGCAATTGCAGCATGTGCGCCAGCACCGGCGATACCAGCACCAACGGCAGGCCGGTCAGCAACCAGTGCGCGAGCAGCTTCGCTGTCACCGGCACCACGGCCATCACCGGCGCGGTAAGCAACAGTTCCAGCACACCGCTTTCCTGGTCGCGACGGAACAGGCCATCCAGCGACAACATCACTGCCAGCAGCGCCGCCACCCAAAGTACACCGGGGGCAATCACCGCCAGCACCTCGGGCTTGGGTGAGATTGCCAGTGGAAACAGGCTGATCACCATGACAAAGAAGAACAACGGGTTGATCATCTCCGCCGGACTGCGCCACAGCACCAGCAATTCCCGCTTCAGGGCCGCGCCAAAGGCACTCATGAGAGCACCTCGGCGCGACCTTTGGCCAGATGCAGACGACGGACGCCCTCACCGACCTGATGGTGTGATGTGTAGATCACCAGGGTGCCCGCCTCTGCCGCCTGCTGGATCCGCGCATCCAGTTGCGCAACACCGTCCTGGTCAATGGCAGTGTAGGGTTCATCCAGCACCCACACAGCCTTGGGCGCCAACCACAATCGGGCCAGCGCAATACGCCGCTTTTGCCCGGCAGAAAGGTGCGCTGCAGGAACGTCTTCAAACCCCTGCAAACCAACGGCTTTCAGGCCCGCCATGGCATCGCCGCCCTGGGCATTCAAGGCACAGGCGTAATCGAGGTTCTCCAGGGGGGACAGCTCTTCACGGACCCCCGGTTGGTGGCCCAGATACAACAACTCACGCTGCCAGTCCGGCTGCCACCAGTGACGCCCACCGTCGTAAAAGCCATGCAGGCCAACCAGAATCCGCAACAGGGTGGTTTTCCCTGCGCCATTGGCACCGGTAATCTGCCAGATTTCACCGGCCCGGGCGGTCAGGCTGAGACCACGAAACAGCACGCGATCATCACGTTCGCAGTGCAATTGTTCCAGTGTCAGTCGAGTATCGGCGTCGGACAAAATCGGGCTCCCTGAATCAGCGCCGGAGTATATCACGGCCAATTTGTGTGGGCTTGATACCAACGGCCACACCCCGCATTCTGAGAACACCTGATTTCTGGAGACTGGAATGAAACACCCTGTCGCTGCCCTGCTCCCCCTTGTTGCCACCTTGCTGCTCAGCGCCTGCGGCGGCCAGGAGAAACCTCTGGCCACCGTCGACAAGGTGGATTTGCAGCGCTATGCCGGAACCTGGTACGAGATTGCCCGCCTGCCCCAGTGGTTCCAGCGTGGCTGCTACGATTCCACCGCCACCTACAGTCTCAACGACGACGGCACCGTGAAGGTCATCAACCGCTGTCAGCGGGAGGGCGAACAAACCAGCGAAGCGGAAGGCACTGCCCGGGTGGTACCTGGCTCTGACAATGCCAAATTGAAGGTGCGATTCGATAACTGGGTATCACGACTGATCCCCACGATCACCGAAGGCAACTACTGGATTATTGCCCTGGACAAGGATTACCAGACCGTGGTGATCGGCGAACCCAGCCGGGAATACCTGTGGATTCTGGCGCGCCAGTCTGAACTGCCCGAAGACCAGTATCAGGCGCTGGTGCAAGTCGCCCAAGAGAAAGGGTTCCCGGTCGAAGAACTGCAGCGTAACCGCCAGCTGCGCCCTGAAACAGCAGCGCCGGACGGCAGCGAATGATGGAACACCACGTCTATTTTGCCATTGTCGGTTTCGATCACGACCCTGCCCGGCTCGACGTGCTGTTGGGACAAGGCGCCGATGACTACTGGCGCGAAGGCGACACCTACAGCGACGCCTTCCCGGACGCCCAGCGGCGGGAAAACCGCTGGATCCTCTCCAGCCAGCTGGACGAGCGAGCCAGCCATCGGGACCACTTCGAAAAGCTGCTGCTCAAACTGCAACGCCTGGCCCCCCAGCTGAAAAACCTGCCTGGCGATTACCGCTACGGCATCGGTGTGTCACACTACTTCTTTATGGACGACCCCGCCTTCTATCTGCCCGATGACATTATTGAAGGCTTCAAAGCACTGGGGTTTGATGTGACCTTCGACCAGCTGGGAATCGATAATGGGCCAGGAAATTGAACGCAAGTTTCTCGTCAGCAACACCACCGTTACCCAAACGCTTGAAGGGGAACGTCTGACCCAGGGGTATCTCAGTCATGACAAACACGCCACGGTGCGCGTGCGCATCGCCGGGGCAAGCGCCTGGTTGACCATCAAGGGCAAGACCACTGGCGCTACCCGCAGCGAATTCGAGTACCCCATTCCCGTCGACGACGCCCGCCAGATGCTGGACGAGCTGTGCGGCGCCGGCGTCATCGACAAGACCCGCTACCGCCTGCCCCAGGGCGACTTGTGCTGGGAAATAGACGTTTTTCACGGCGACAATACAGGCCTGGTCGTGGCAGAAATCGAACTGCCCAGCGAAGACACCCCTTTCGACAAACCCGAGTGGCTCGGGGACGATGTCACTGGCGAAACACGCTACTACAACAGCGCCCTGAGTACCCTGCCCTATAAAAAATGGTGAGAGCGTTATCTCCCTGTTATCGGCAAGGCACATACAACATGACGGACCGAACATGAGAAAATACCACTGGCTGGCACTGGCCCTGCTCTTCAGCAGCCTGATGACCAGCGGCTGCCTGCCCACCATCAAACGTCAGTGGGATGTCCAACCGGTGGACGGCACCCTTGTCGATGGGGTCACCGGCACCCCGGTTGCCGGTGCCGTTATCACCAACGCGGATGACCCTGATCTGTCAGCCACCACGGATAAAGACGGCTATTTTGCGATCGAAGAGCAAAGCCATGTCGGACTGCACCTGATCATGGCCGCCAGTGCCATGCGTACCCAGACATGGCAGATCCGGCATCCCGATTATGCATATGCAGAAATCGGTACCCGCACGCTGATCCCTCCGCTGTCGCGGCAACCCAGCCACCTGCAGCTGCCACTGTTCACGGAACAGCCTTCCTCCCCACCGGACTGCCCGGCCTATGGGTATTTGATGGCACTGGCCCAATGGCAGGACGACAACGGCATCGACGAACAGTGGATAGAGACAGATCGCTGCCATAACGAGGAAGCAATGCAATCCCTTATCGATACCTGGTACCCGGAATAAATGGTGCCCGGAATAAAACCGCACCCTCTCCAGTGAGCCAGGCATACCGTCCGTCCGCCCAACGCATTTGCGGGCCCCCACACCTTGAAATTTTCGCCACTCACACTATATTCCTGAACAACATTCACGCCCGAGGACGACCTCGATCACACGGCACCACCCGGGGACGGCCCCATGCAGGAGTTACCTCATGGCATGGGCTTACATCTTCTTCGCGGGATTACTGGAAATTGGCTGGGCGCTGGGACTCAAGGCCAGCCACGGTTTTACCCGTCCGCTACCCACTGTTCTCACCCTGATCGCCGCCGCCCTGAGCTTCTGGCTGCTGGCTCAGGCCATGCGCACCCTCCCCGCCGGCACCGCCTATGCCGTCTGGAGCGGCATCGGCGCCTTCGGCACGGTGCTGCTGGGCATCGTTTTCTTTCAGGATTCGGTATCCGCCGGCAAGCTCGCCTGCCTGCTGATGATTGTCGCCGGCATCGTCGGGGTTAAGATTTTTTCATAACCTCCCAGCAGCCAGCCATCGCACCACCTTGCCGTAGGAGCGTCGCTCCTACGGCAAAGTTGTGCCTTTCGAAACGCGTTAGTCTCAACGCCAAATCTCATCATCGCTTGCAGACAAGCACCACAGCAGCCCTGGTTTTTCGCTGTTAACTATTCACTGTTAACTGTTAACTGCCCTTAACCGCCTTCACCCCACTCAACGTCTTGAAACACACCTCCCGCGCCGTCTCCTGAAACTCCTGAATGTAGGGACGCTGGGCATCCTCGATACGCACCGCCGCATACAGGGTCCGCCACACGCCGCTCTCTCCCAGGCGCACGGTTTTCAGCAAATCATGGGCGGTATATTCGGTCAGCGCCCAATTAGGAAGCGCCGCCACGCCGCGGCCTGCTGCCACCAGCTGCGCGGTCATGGGCGTCAGTTCAGCAGTGCGTACCGCCGCGGGCTCGGCACCGGCGGGGTCAAGAAACGCAGTGAACACATCCAGACGCTCGCGCTCGACGGGATAGGTGATCAGGGTCTGGTCACTGATATCGGTCGGTTCGATCCATTTGCGGCCCGCCAACGGCGAGCGCCCCGATACCGCCAGCACCAGCTCATAGCGAAACAGCGGCAGGAACTGTACCGCGGCATCCTCCACTGGATCCGAGGTGATCGCCATATCCAGATCGCCGCGCAACAGCGCCGGTAATGGCGCAAAACTGAAGGCCGCCGACAGGTCCAGTTCCACGTCTGGCCAGTGTTCGCGAAAGGCATCCAGTGCCGGCATCAGCCACTGAAAACAGGAGTGGCAATCAATCGCGATATGCAGCCGGCCCGACTGCCCCTCGGCAAGCCGCTTCAACTCCCGTTCGGCCTGCTGCACCCTGGGAAGCACGTCCTGCGCCAGCGTCAGCAATCGCAGCCCCGCGGTGGTAAACCGCACCGGGCGGGAGCGCCGCACGACGAGTTCCATGCCCAGCCGATGTTCCAGATCTTTCAGCTGATGCGATAAAGCCGATTGGGTGACATGCAGTCGATCGGCCGCGTCCACCATCGAGCCGGCCTCATCAATCGCTCGCAGGGTGGCAAGATGTCGTAATTCCAGCATCTGATCCTCCAATAATGTCCATTGTGGGACGGGGCCTACACCGCCGTGAGCCCTGCTACACACTCTCTCGTAACAGCGCCCCAAGCCTCGCGCCCACCCAGAGTACGTACCTTGACAGCCAGGTCACCCGTGGCAGGGGGACAACACCAAAATGAGGATATCTCATGAAATGTTGAAATAATACCAATTAACCTCAAGTCGAGACTTGCGCATAATGGCCGCCAATCAGGTTGCATTGCGGTACACACCCTGCGGTGCAAGCCATGCCCAATACTGACGCGGACGCCCTGTCACCATGAGCAACGAACTGACTTTCAGCATCAAGCGCATTTGTTTCGATGAGGATTACCGCCCATCCGACAGCACGCGCATCACCACCAACTTTGCCAACCTGGCGCGGGGTGAGCGGCGCAAGGAGAACCTGCGCGACACCCTGACGATGATCAACAACCGGTTCAATGCGCTGGCACACTGGGACAACCCCAATGGCGATCGCTACGCCGTGCAGCATGACATTGTGTCTGTGGATATCGATATTGAAGGCAATGGTGATACTTTCCCGACCATCGAAATCCTGAAAACCACCATCGTTGACCGGCATACCAACAAGCACATTGAGGGAATTGTCGGGAACAACTTCTCCTCCTACGTGCGGGATTATGACTTCAGCATCGCCCTGCAAAACCATAACAAGGACCAGCCCCATTTCAGCATCCCTGAGAACTTTGGTGATCTGCACGGCAAGCTGTTCCAGCACTTCGTTCACTCAAGCGCGTACCGGGAAAACTTCAGCAAACTGCCCGTAATCTGTATCAGCGTATCGGATAACAAGGTGTACACCCGCACCGAGAATCACCATCCCGTGCTGGGGTTCGAATACCTGCCCAATGAATCATCATTGACCGAGAGTTACTTCAAGAAAATGGGATTGAGCGTGCGCTATTTCATGCCCCCCCACAGCGTAGCGCCGCTGGCTTTTTTCTTCTTTGGCGACCTGGTGAACGACTACACCAACCTGGAGCTGATCAGCACCATCAGCACCATGGAGACGTTCCAGAGAATCTATCGACCCGAGATTTACAACGCCAATTCCGAGGCCGGCAATCGCTACCAGCCCAGCCTCAAGCACTCGGATTACTCACTGACCCGCATCCATTACGACCGGGAAGAACGCAGCCAATTGGCCATCAAACAAGGCAAGTTCGCTGAACAGCATCTGATTGAGCCTTACCGGGCGGTGCTGAATCAATGGTCTGCGAATTTCGGCGCTTAAAAGGCAGCACAGATAATGAAACGATTGTTACCCACATCCACCGCGGGCAGCCTGCCCAAGCCCAGCTGGCTGGCCGAGCCCGAAACGCTCTGGTCCCCCTGGAAGTTGCAGGGCGAGGCGCTCGCTGAAGGCAAACAGGACGCCCTGCGCCTGAGCTTGCATGAGCAGCAGCTGGCCGGCATCGACATCGTCAGCGATGGTGAACAAACCCGCCAACACTTCGTTACCACCTTTATCGAACATTTGGACGGAGTCGATTTCGAAAAGCGCGAGACGGTGAAGATTCGTGACCGTTACGATGCCAGTGTCCCAACGGTGGTCGGGGCGGTGAGTCGTCAGAAACCGGTATTTGTAGAGGATGCCCGCTTTCTGCGTGAACAAACCCGGCAGCCGATCAAGTGGGCGCTGCCCGGCCCCATGACCATGATCGATACACTTTACGATGCCCATTACAAAAGCCGGGAGAAACTGGCATGGGAGTTCGCCAGGATCCTTAATCAGGAAGCCAGAGAGCTGGAGGCAGCTGGCGTCGATATCATCCAGTTCGACGAACCGGCCTTTAATGTGTTTTTTGATGAGGTCAATGACTGGGGCGTGGCCACACTGGAAAGAGCCATTGAAGGGCTCAAGTGTGAAACCGCCGTGCATATTTGTTATGGCTACGGCATCAAAGCCAATAACGACTGGAAAAAAACGCTGGGTTCCGAGTGGCGGCAATATGAAGAAGCCTTCCCCAAGCTAAAAGCCTCAACCATCGATATGGTGTCCCTGGAGTGCCACAACTCCCATGTCCCCATGGACCTGATTGAGCTGATTCGCGGCAAGAAAGTGATGGTAGGCGCGATTGATGTGGCGAGCCACACCGTAGAAAGCCCGGAAGAAGTGGCCAGCACCTTGCGCCGAGCACTGCAATTCGTGGATGCCGACAAACTGTACGCATGCACCAACTGCGGCATGGCCCCCCTGCCCCGCCACGTGGCCCAGGGAAAACTGCGAGCACTGAGTGCAGGGGCAGAGATCGTCCGCAACGAGCTGGCCTGAATACCGTCGGCAAGAGCGGGGGTTCTGCATTGTCAGGACAGCCCGCCTGATTCACTCATCTGCGTTACTTCTATTCTGGAATGACTATGTCACTCACCACACCGGCCATCGACCCACTGCATTTTCGCCAGGCGCTCGGCCATTTCGCCTCCGGGCTCACCGTCATTACGTCACACATTGATGATGAGCCCATCGGCTTTACCTGCCAGTCGTTCTACAGCGTATCGACCACCCCGCCGCTGGTGTCCTTCAGTGTCAAGCGTGACTCTTTCAGCTACCCCAAGATCCGTCGGGCGGGCCGCTTTGCGGTGAACATTCTTTCCGATGAGCAAGTGGCGGTCTCCAACCGCTTTGCCCAACAGGGCGCGGACAAGTGGCAAGCCATCGACTGGACTCGTTCCCCCCTGGGCAACCCGGTGATTGGTGGCAGCCTGCACTGGCTGGACTGCGTCATTCACGCCGAGCACGAAGCCGGCGATCACTTGATCGTGATTGGTGAAGTGCGGGCACTGAGCCTGCAGCAAACGCGCGACACACAGCCGCTGCTGTATTTCAAAGGGCAATATTGCAATCTGGACGCGGCTATTCGCACCTGAGAGCCCTCCCCCGCTTCTTTTTTCCGTTATTACATTGCCACCGATGTGGCTTTACACAGATTTCTTCCAAGGGTTGAGTATGGAATTTTTGCTTTATCTAGTTTTGGGGGCTGCGGCCGGGGTATTGGCCGGTCTGTTTGGGGTCGGCGGCGGCATCATCATCGTGCCGGTACTGGTCTTGAGCTTTACCGCTCAGGGCATCGACCAGCAAGTCTTGACCCATCTGGCGGTGGGCACATCGTTGGCGACCATCGTTTTCACATCCATCAACTCGGTGATGGAGCACCACCGCAAGGGCGCGGTGCAATGGTCTATTGTTGCCTGGATGACCGTGGGCATCCTGCTGGGTGCCGGGCTGGGTTCGCTAACCGCCGCGTCAATTCAGGGGCCGATGCTACAAAAGATTATTGGTGTGTTCGCCATCGTGATCGCTATTCAAATGGCGCTGGATCTGAAACCCAGTGCCAGCCGTGCGGTGCCAGGCAAGCTGGGCCTGACGACCGCTGGCGGGGTAATCGGCTGGGCCTCCGCAATCTTTGGCATCGGCGGTGGCACCCTGAATGTCCCTTTCCTTACCTGGCGCAGCCTGCCCATGCAGCAGGCAGTGGCCACCTCGTCAGCGTGCGGGTTACCCATCGCCGCCGCCAGTGCCTTGAGTTTCATGCTGATTGGCTGGAGTCAGCCACAACTGCCCGAGTGGAGCCTGGGGTACGTGTACCTTCCTGCCATGGTGGGGGTCGCGTTGACCAGCATGTTCTTCGCCCGGTTTGGCGCGCGTCTCGCACACCGGTTATCGCCACGGCTGTTGAAACGTTTGTTCGCCCTGTTGTTGCTGGGCGTGGGGGTGAGTTTTCTCGTTTGAGGAGCATGCCTTGTTGAGATCACGATGACGCTTGCAGGTGATTCTGCCGGGGAAAGTGGGACCAGCACTCTGACAAAGACAGACTAGAAGCGAGTTGCGAGAAACGAGTTTCGAATGACACCAACCCGTGCCGTAGGAGCGTCGCTGGCGGCGCGATAACCCAAACCTTTAAAAGCGATATTGACCACAGAGATCACAGAGGCCACTGAGGGAAAGACGGTTTTAACCTCTGTGAACGCTGTGATGCAAATGCGTTATATCGCAAGCGCTTATCGCTCCGCCACCGAGCCAAGCGAAGGAACGCCCGCAGGGTCGCTTCTACGACAGGGCATTCGCAGCCGTCAGCCCTCCGGCTGCTCTTCGATGGTTCGCAACAGACGATCCGGGCCCAGCTCCAGGGGCCTGGGTTCGCCGGGTAATTCCCAGTGGCCGGCGTGGCGTTCATCGGGTTTGCTGTCCATCAGCGGCAGGCTGGTGAGATCCGCCAGTGCATCACGGAACAGGTCCGTGCGGTAGCACTGGGCAGCAAAAGTCTGTTTTTCTTCCAACGAACACTGACGCCAGCGCTGCATTTCTTCAAGCAGGAAACGGGCATCGGAACGCCAGGGGAAATTGGCGTGGAACCCGGCGAACACATGAAAATGGTGCGCCGGGAACGGCTGCCCGGTCAGACCGCCTGGCAGGCGTTGACTGAACGGGGCCCGAATGATTTCTTCCGGCACATCCAGCCAGGCAGGATGAGCCAGCAGTGACAAGCTATCGACCAGGTTTTCATCCGCATGGCAGGCCGCCTTGTACAGGGCTCGCAGCAGCGCCCTGTGTTCATCCGGATGGCGTGCTACCCAGTCACGAGATACCGCCAGCACTTTTTCCGGAGCGTTTTCCCAGATCTGGTAGCCGGACAACAGGCAATGCCCTGCCCCAGTCAGGGCCGCCAGGCTGTTCCAGGGTTCCCCCACGCAGAAACCGTCAATGTGCCCCATACGCAGATGGTCCACCATCTGCGACGGTGGCAGCACCACCAGTTTGACATCATGGTCCGGGTCCAACCCGGCCACGCTAAGCCAGTGGCGAAGCTGATAGGCATGGCAGGAGAACGGGAACACCACCGCCAGAGTCAGCGGCGATTCTCCGCTGGACGCCCGAGCGGCCACAAGCTTGTTCATGGCATTGGCCATGTCGTTAGGCGTCGGCCCTTCAGACAAGGCACACAACCCCTGGAACAGCATGGGGGAAACGGTAATACCGTTGCCGTTCAGGCCCATGGAAAATGCTGTGGCCAACGGTTTCTTGATACTGCCCAGACCGAGCGTGGTGGCCATCAACATGGGCGCGAGCATCGGTGCGGCATCCAGTTGGCCCACCAATAGCCGGTCCCGCAGACTTGCCCAGCTCCATTCTGGCTGAAGCTCCACATCCAGCCCTTCCGCACTGAAGTAACCCGCTTCCTGGGCCACTGCCAGCGGCAGGCTATCGGTCAACGGCATGTAGCCAATGCGGATTTTCATCAAGCGATCTCCGTAAGGATGGCACGACGGGCATCTCCCGACTGACGACGCTGCACCGCCGCCTGGCTTCTAGGCCGGGAAGACTCCAGGGGTCTTGCCGGTGCCGACACCAGACTTCGCGATTTCATCAGCGGATTCACTCGTCGCATGCTGTCTCCTGTCATTATGGAAGCGGTGCTTAGACCGCGAATGGAACGTCACCAAAGATCACGAGAAAACCGTCCCAACCTAACCTTGGGCCTTCAACAATTCAGCGTAATCCAGCACCGAGCGCGCGACCTGAACCAGAGGTTGCCCGGTATTCATGGCCTGACGCCGCAAGGTGCTGTAGGCATCCTGTTCATTGAGCCGGCGGCGCTGCATCAGCAACCCTTTGGCCCGTTCAATAATCTTGCGTTCTGCCAGCGCTTCGCGGGTCTGTTCCAGCTCTTCACGCAGGGCCTGATACTCGCGGAAGCGAGCGGTGGCGACACGCATGACGCCCCGTACCCGGGTAAGATCCGTTTCTCCTGCCACATAGGCACTGACGCCGGCACGCAGCGCCGCCACGACCAGATCTTCATCATCCTGGTTGCAGAACATCACCATGGGGCGAGGCATATCCCGCTGCACCAACGCCATACTTTCCAGAGTGTCACGGTCGGGGGCATCCATGTCGACGATGACCACATCCGGATTGCTGCTGCTTACCTTTTCCGCCAACCCGGCCGCGCTGGTAAGCCGACACAGAATCTCGTGACCCTCATCAATGAGGGCCCGCTCAAGAATGGCGGCGCGGGGTGGCTGGTCATCCACCAGCATGATTTTCAAAGCCATAGCCTCTACGGTGTCCGGACGCAAAGTTGTACCGGAGTGTTTTGCAACGGTTGTGCCAGTCATTGATCCACTAACCTGTTGTTTTACTTAAGGATTAAATTCTCACCAATAAAGGACCGACAAAACGCACCGAAATGGTGCGCTTTGCAGTGCCAAAACGGCACTTGCGGCCCCGCGGATCAATACTCCGCTGCCTCAATCATGGTGGTTGCCAGCAACGTGTAGGCTGCCGTCCAGGCGGCCTCGGTATCCTCGTCAAAGGCGTCGCCCAATCCCTGTCCCAGAGTCCAAAGCAAGGCCTGTGCCACCGTGGTGTAATCTGCCGGTTTCACCCCGTAATCCTTGTGCCGCTCGCCCAGTTTCTGGACGGCAGGGACAATGGTGTCGAGTCGGTCCAGCCCCTTCACCGCAACCCCGATCATGGTCATCAGCTTTTTCCCCTGCTCCTCCATATTGCCCTTGAACAGGGGCTTGAGGGCCGGGTCCTGGGTAAACAAACGGTCGTAAAACAGCACGGCGGCCTGATCAGAAATGGCCTCCACTTGGGTCCAGCTGTCTTGCACCCGTGCAATCTGTTCTGGGGTCATGCGTTTCTCCCTTGCTGCCGGTGGCAGCGGTTATTCGATGAATCGTTACGAACCGAAAGTGCGCATCCCGCCCATTACATGGGCACTCGAATGACCACCCCACCCATGACGTCTCCCATCTCGAAATCCGTTTTGGGAGAATCCTTGTGATTGTTGTGGCAAGCGACACAGGGGGCGGCTACCGCCACATCCGGGTACACCGCGGTGTAATAACTCACTTCCCCCAGAGTTTCTGTGCCGTAGAAGTTTTCCCCCGGGTTATCGACGATGAATTGCAGCCCCTCTTTTTCCAGCTCGGTTTTCGGCGCGTTCTGGCTATTAATCGGCCACAAAGACTGCAGGGAATAGGAAAAATCGCTGCTTGTTTCGCTAACCGCTTCTGCGCCGTAACGGAACATTTGCGCAGGCAAGGGAGCACCGTTATCCAGATCTTCCCAGTATTCATGGGGCTTGATGCTGTCGGCCCCCTGGGGCCCCAGACGGGCGATGATCAGTTTGGTGTAGTTGGTACGATCGGCATTCATGACCGCAAACAACGAATCGGTATAGACCTTGGGATCAATTCCCCCCGCGGGTTTGGCTTCCTCTTCGCCACAACCGCTGAGTAACAGGGCCGACAGGGCTGTGGCCATCAGGATGGAGACTTTGTGCTTTACAACGTCTTGCATGGCTTGCATGGGTAGTACCTCCTCAGGTTTGAAATCTGTTTCCGTAATGGCTCAATAAAGCCCCTTTTTTCCGTCCCGGGACTCATCGCGCTCCCTGGCCATGTCCACTGACGGCACATGGATATCGGGCTTGCCACGGAAGTTGTTTTCCAGCAGGTGCGGGTCCGCCAGGGCATCAATGGAGAATTCCAGCCCATGGCAGGTCAGGCACACCGGACGAATCATTTTTTCTACCGGACGCAGGTTCAGGCTCTGGTTATGCTGAACCCGGACATCCCCGTTGTGCTCCTCGCGGGGCATGTGACAGGTGGCGCAGGTGACTCCGCTCCCCGGCGGCAGCTCGCCGCGTTTTTCCCGTTTCCACAGGTCGTGATGCGGAGAGCGAAGGTACTCGTTGCTATGCTCATCGTTATGGCAACCGACGCAGGCATCCACCGCTGCCTTTTGCGTATCAAAGTCATGGGCACCATGGCAGCTCACACAGGTCAGCTCACGGTGACTCGCTTCCACATGCATGTTGAGCACCGACTGTGCGGGCGTCATGGGGGACAGCGCCATTCCCAACCGCATGCCATGACGCCCGCGGGTGAACCCTTCCACTTCGGACTCGTGGCACCGGGCACATTGCAATGGTTCGGGCGTATCAACCCATTGCTCCGCACTGCCATGGCAAGCGGTACAGGCCACGCCGGCCTCGGCATGGGCATTACCATCCCAATGTTCCGGTTCTTTCACGCTGGCCGGCGGCGGCCCGTCACCACGCAATAACGCCACCAGTTCAGCGTCGTCCATGTCATGACGCCAACCATGTCGCGGTGGCTGGACCGGCTCGGGTTTGAGCCAGGGCTCCCCCGCGTGGGCAAGCAGGAAATCTTCATACAGCGCGCGGTTGTCATGAAAGTTGTGGCAGCCAGCACTGGCACAGGTATCAAACCCCATGCCTTCATGACTTGGCCGCTCACTGGCGATGTCTTCATGACAGTGCACGCACATGTCCATGGGCAGGGTGACGCCCATTCCCACATCCAGTTCCGGGCGATGCTCTACATGACAGGAGACACAGAATCGGGCATCCACATTCGCCAACCGGTCAGCGTTACGCGGGTCGGTAAATTTCGATTTCGGGTGAGCATCCTGGGCGGCCTTCAGCTCGTCGCCGTGGCAATTAACGCAGGCGTCTTGCAGTACCTCCTGGCTATTGAACCCATCGCCATGACAAGCCCCACACTGCAATTCAATCTGGTGGTGGCCGTGGGTCATGGCACCGGGAATAAAGGCGGTCTTTGGCGTGTCCTTTTTTAGCAAGGGCAGCCCCAGCCACCCTGCCAGGGCCAATGACGCCAGCAACCAGATTCCCCATACCCCCACTGTGCGCTTGCGAATCCCCACGGTTGCCCCTCCTAGAAGTAATACGCCGAGACAATGTGAAAGATCAGCAGCACCGGTAATGGCCAGCACACCAGAATGTGCAGCCAGGTGCTGCCCTGGCGTAATCCATCCAGCCCGGGGAGGGCCGCCTGAAACCGGGTTAACAAAGCCGCGCCAATACCGGCAATAGCGACACCGATAAAACTCAGCATTAACCAGCGATTGAGGTTTTCCCCGAGCGAGAAACCGGTGTGCCAATAGAGCAGAGCCAGTGCCAGGGACCCGATGGCGGCATGCGCAATTCGCCAGCCACTAAAACCGCCCATGGGCACCTTGGGAAACCGCTTTTTTAGCGACATCAGCAACAGCAAGACCGAAGCGCCAAGCACTCCATAACCGCTCCACTGACGCCATTCCCCGTTACGGGAAAACTGTTCAAACAGACTTTGTGATTGCACCGACGACGATAGCGCAGGGGATGGCAACCAGAATGCCAGCGCCAACAGCAGCGCAGCCATTACTGACAGGATCGCAAGCGCAGTGCCACCGGGGACACTGCGCGCTCGTGCCATACCCCCTTGGCAGAGGCTGTCCAGCAACGGTTCGCAACCACCACAAACGGTTCCCGCCCCACTTCGCTGTTTCAAGGTGAAGGTGTCGCAACCTTCCCCCATGAAGGTTTGCAGTTGTCCCCTGTTCAGCCCGCGGCACTGGCATACCACCGTGGATGCAGGCCATTGCCCAACCGGAGCAGGACCACCGGCAAGCGTGCCAGACAAGCGAAAACGCCATATCTCCCAGGGAAGCAAGCGACGCCCATCGGCAATCCGGTTGAGAATCTGCTGGCGCTCGGGCCAGGGGCCCACCGACACCACGCCAACCAGCCGATGGGTACGCAACATCAGCGCCCGATACAGCCCTTTTTCCGCCTGACGGTAAACCAGTGTCTGGTGCACCAGACCGCGTTCTTCATCGATAAAGCGACCGGCGCTGAAAACTTCCAACGCCATCACTTTCAGCCAGGTGCTGTCAGCCACCGGGGTATAACTGTCCTGGCTGCCAGCCAGGTTGGCTGCGGCCACCCGAGCCTGTTGCAACGCCGGCATCACCAGACCACACACTTGTTCCTGAAACTGTGCACACTCTCCAACGGCATAAATATCCGGGTTGGATGTCTGCATACTGGCGTTGACCCGGATACCACTGGCCACGGTCAAACCCGCCTTTCGCGCCAGCGCCGTTCGCGGGGCAATGCCGGTGGCAAACACCACCGTGTCGCAAAGCAGCACGGTGCCATCAGCAAGGACAACAGATTCAACCCGCTGGCTGCCTTCGATACGACGCACGCTGGTTTGCAGACGTACATCCACCCCGGACTCACTCAGACTGCCAGCCACCAGGCTGGCCGCTTCGCTGTCGAGCTGGCGATTCATCAACCGGTCTGCGTGCTGAATCAGGGTGACCCGGGTGCCAAACCGGCACAGCCCGTGAGCGGCTTCAATGCCAAGCAACCCGCCACCAATGACCACGGTATGCGTGCTGCGCAGGCGACGGGCCATCAATGCCTGGGCATCGGCCATATCGCGAAAACGTAATACCCCGGACAAGTCAGTGCCCGGGATGGAAGGAATATGAGCGTCGCTGCCGAGCGCCAGCACGAGCTTGCTGTAGGGGTGACGCTGTCCAAGGGCATCTTCTACCCAGCGACGGGAAGGATTGATTCCGGTAACAGGCCGGCCAACCAGATGCTCCACGGAGTCATCCAGTTCAGCCGGTAAATTGGTCAGGTCATCAAACCCGGTTGACCCGGAAAGGAAGGTGGACAGCTTGACGCGATCATAAGGTGCCCAGGGCTCGGCTCCGAACAACTTCACCGGGGTGGTCTGTCCTCGGCGACGCAGCTCTACCAGACATTGAATACCTGCCGGGCCGTTCCCGACGATAATCAGCGGCGCTTGCACCTCTGATTCTGGCACCTGGGGTTGCGGTTGATATCGTCTAGCCTCCACCTTTCTCCTCCTTTCCTGAGGGTCAAATCGGGAGGGTCGGGGTTAAGATGTCGAGAACGACGTCTTAAAACTTCAACTCACCCCAGGCCCAGTACTTGCTGGTATCCGCACCAAAATCATCGGCACTGTAATCGGCATACTTCAGACCTACTGTGTAGTGCTTGCCGATCGGACGTGCGACCAGCAGATCCATTTCTGTGCCGTAATCGGTGCTGCCTTCGTTAGACTTGAAATCGTGGTAAATGGCCGCCAGCTTGAAACCTGCCAGCTTGCCACCCACGGTCACAAAGGTATCTTCGAGACCGTCTGCCGGGGTTGCCAGAAACAGGTCCGCCCAGCCGTTAAACGCGTGCTTGGTTGCCAGTGGTGTCTGGAAAGCCACGACTCCGTCATCAGAACCCAGCACTTCCTGTGCCAACTTCACGGTCACGCCTGCCATTTCGGCACCCAGTTCTGCGAAGTAGTACTCGGTATCGCCCGCTTCTACCTCTTGCTGGGCGCCTTCCAGGGTCAACAGCAACTTGATGGCATCCAGATCGAAGGCCCCGGCGTAACGCAGACCCCAGGTGTCATTGTTGGAATCCGGCACGTTGTCGGTTTCCAGCAAATAACCGTAGGCCGTCAGGGAGCCGCCGGGCGCCCCTTTCCAGCCCACGTTGAACAGGTTGCTGGACACATTGGCATCGAATACGGGAGTGATGCCGTTGACCGCAGTCAGATGAGCGGCAGAGAAAGTGAAATCACTGAGGGCATAATCCACTTTGGCACCATCGAAGGTCTGTTCGTCCTGGCGCCAGCCCACGTTGCCCACAAAGCGCGCATTGTCATAGATGATGCGTTGACGACCGTAGATGGCAGAAAAACCTTCCAGTGCATTGCTGCCGGTGTAGCTGATCGCCGCACGGTTCAGCTCGGTCACTTCCGGGTCGGCAATCACCGGGTAGCCGGCCTGGTTCGGGGCATAATTATCCACCTGGCCGACGATGTGGGTATCCTCAAATTCCCCCATCACATCAAAGCCATAGAATTTCCCGCTCTGGTAACCCAGTCGAGTACGCAAGGTCAGTGCCTGGCCCTCCTCGGTGAAGGCATCGCTGTCCACTTCTTCATAGCGCAGGCGCATATTGAGCAGTGGCGTGCCGCTTTTCAGAGCCGTAATAAAGGCATCCTCTTCAGCACTGGCCGTCCCCGTAAAGCCCAGCGTGGAGAGTATGACGCCGGCAGCAATGGCAGAATGTTTCATGTTTTTCTTCCTCAGCAAGTTAACTTCCCAGTAAAACTTTTCAGGCTTTCCGCAACGTGCGGACATACCTTTCCTGTTACCGCCACTGTTCAGGGCAATGGCAGTCGTATTCGTTAAGCGGAAAATCAGGCGCGTTTACGCACCCCTTCTGTGTTGGCGCTGTTGCGTTTCGGCATCGGCTCCACCTTGCGCTGCTTTTCATACAGGAACTGCAGCACCTGCTGGCGACAACGCACGAAAGTGGGATCATCCGCCAAGGCAAGACGGTCCCGGGGCCGCGGCAGCTTGACGTCAAGGATTTCGCCAATGGTGGCGGACGGGCCATTGGTCATCATCACGATGCGATCGGACAGCAACACCGCCTCATCCACATCGTGGGTAATCATGATCACGGTGGTGCCCAGCTGGGCATGGATTTCCATCAGGGAATCCTGAAGGTGTGCCCGGGTCAGTGCGTCAAGAGCACCAAACGGTTCGTCCATCAACAATACCTGTGGCTGCATGGCCAGTGCCCGGGCAATCCCCACGCGCTGTTTCATACCGCCGGAAATTTCATCCGGTTTCTTGTGCATGGCATGGGCCATGTGCACCAGCTCCAGGTTGTGTGCCACCCAGTCACGGATCTCGGCTTTGCTCTTGGTTTTCTTGAACACTTGCTTGACCGCCAACTCCACATTTTCGAAGGCGCTCAACCAGGGCAACAGTGAATGATTCTGGAATACCACGGCCCGCTCGGGGCCAGGCTCCGTGACTTCCTGCTTGTCCAGAATCACGCCGCCATCGGTGGCCTGCAATAGACCGGCGACGATGTTGAGAACAGTGGATTTACCGCAACCGGAGTGACCGATCAACGAGACAAATTCACCAGACTCGATTTTCAGGTTTACATCCTTAAGGGCTTCGAATTGACCTTTCGGCGTGTCGAACTTCATCCCCACGTTGGACAGTTCCAGTAGTGCTTTCATGAAGATTCTCCTATTCGGTCGTTTATCGCTGCACGGATGACTTGTCCCAGACCAGAGCCCGCTGCAACATCAGCATCAGGCGGTCCAGCAGAAAACCGATCAGACCGATGACGATGACCGCCACCATGATCCGGCCAAGGGATTGGGAGCTACCGTTCTGGAATTCATCCCAGACGAATTTTCCGAGCCCGGGGTTTTGGGCCAGCATCTCGGCGGCGATCAACACCATCCAGGCGATCCCAAGGCTAAGACGCAGACCGGTGAACATCATCGGCAATGCCGATGGCAGTACGATCTTGCGGACATGGCTCATGGCGTTAAGACGCAGTACCCGTGACACATTGGTGAGATCCTGGCTTACCGACGTCACCCCTACTGCCGTGTTCATCAGCGTCGGCCACAGACAGCACAGCGACACCGTGAACATGGAGGTGAGAAACGATTTGGCGACCAACGGATCATCCGTTACGTACACCGCGCTTACGACCATGGTCACCAGCGGCAACCAGGCCAGCGGCGATACCGGTTTGAACAACTGGATCAGCGGGTTCATGGCGGCATGGGCAGTGCTGCTCAGGCCGATAAAAATCCCCAGCGGAATGGCAATCATGGAGGCCAGCAGAAAACCACTCATCACAGTGATCAGACTGGTGGCAATCTGGTCAAAAAACGTCGGCGCTCCCGTGTAGCTGCGATAGACCGGTTCCCATTCCGGTTGCTGCGCCAGACGGCTGGCAATGTACTTCTCCTGCCGCTCATGAAACGCAGCCTCTTTGGCCCGTGACGCCTGATGCTCATCCAGCAAGCTGCCAGCCTGCTCCCAGACCTGTGAAGGACCAGGGAACTGCCCCAGCGAGGTATCGATACGCTGAGCCGCCAGTTGCCACAGCAACAGGAAAGCCGCGATACCCAGTACCGGCCAAATCAGCTGACGCAGCAGGGCTTGCCATTGCTCACCGGACATCTTGCCAGTGGCCAGGGCGCGGTAGGGTTCCATCCAGGTTGGGAATGTCAGGGTCACCATGATTGCTTCTCCTCGGCGGGCGAGCGCTTAAAGCGCGTCGCCCTCTTTCAGACCAATCGGGAATTTCGCCAGGTATTCGTTGGGCTTGCGGCCGTCGTAGGTGATGTTGTCGATAAAACCTTTCTGCGGCGGTTTGAAGCCTTCTTCCGTGGCAAAATCGGGAAACTCATCGGCGGCAATCTTGCCTTCCGCGATCAGTGACTTGGCCGCCTGGGCATAGATGTCCGGGCGATACACTTTCTTCGCTACGTCCATGTACCAGCTATCGGGTTTGCTCTCGCTGATCTGACCCCAACGGCGCATCTGGGTCAGATACCAGATAGCATCGGAGTAATAGGGATAGGTCGCGTTGTAGCGGAAGAACACGTTGAAATCCGGCACCGGGCGTTTGTCGCCTTTTTCGTATTCGAAGGTGCCGGTCATGGAATTGGCGATCACGTCATAATCGGCGCCAACATAGTTCGGCTGAGACAGGATTTTCACGGCTTCCGGACGGTTGGCGTTATCGTTTTCATCCAGCCACTTGGCCGCACGAATCATCGCCTTCACGACACGAATATGGGTGTTGGGATACTTGTCAGCCCAGCCCTTGCTCACGCCAAACACTTTTTCCGGATTGTTTTTCCAGATTTCGTAATCGGTGATAACCGGAACCCCAATCCCCTTGAATACGGCTTGCTGGTTCCAGGGCTCTCCCACGCAGTAACCATAGATAGTGCCGGCTTCCAGCGTGGCGGGCATTTGCGGTGGTGGTGTCACCGACAGCAGCACATCCGCCTGCAATTGACCGCTGGTATCGCCCTTGTGCGGAGCGTAGTACCCCGGGTTCAAGCCCCCGGCGGCCAGCCAGTAACGCAACTCGTAGTTATGGGTGGATACCGGAAACACCATGCCCATGTTGAAAGGCTTGCCTTCCGCCTTGTACTTTTCCACTACCGGCTTGAGGGCGTCGGCCTTGATGGGGTGCACCGGTTTACCGTTCTCGCTGGGAATATTTTTCTTCATTTCTTCCCAGACCGCGTTGGACACGGTAATGCCGTTACCATTCAGGTCCATGCTGAAGGCCGTAATGATGTGCGCCTCGGTGCCATAACCAATCGTGGCTCCCAGTGGCTGACCTGCCAGCATATGCGCGCCATCGAGCTGACCGTCAATCACCCGGTCCAGCAGCACTTTCCAGTTGGCCTGGGCTTCCAGAGTGACGAACAGCCCCTCTTCTTCGAAATACCCTTTCTCGTACGCTACGGCGAGCGGCGCCATGTCCGTAAGTTTGATAAAACCAAATTTCAGGTCGGCCTTCTCCGGCCAGCCCACCGAATCTGCCGCCATGGCGTTGGCAGAGAGCCCCATGGTCAACGCTGTCAGTGCCGTACGAATCATTTTTTTCATCAGTCTTCCCTCACTAGCCCGCTCTCCGGCAGGCATAAAAAAAGCGCTCAGGGTCCCCCGTCATCGTTGACCGGGTACCTTGAGCGCCTTTGCTCGAATCTTCTCGTGACCGCCGTTGGTCACGAAGATGGTTATGTCGTCACAACGCTATTGCTGTGATGAGTCGTATAAGGCAAATGCTGTGCCAATTTTTAAAAACCTTGTTTTTCATATGGTTAGCCATTGACGATTCACCGCCACCCACCCCGCACGCCCATAAATTGCACAAGCGGCACTGTTATGCACCGCCCCTCCCTCCCCAAAATGCACCACCGTTTTGGTGCAGGGGCCGGTTACCGCCGCATTGCGCTGTTTTTGCACTGCCATGGGGAGAAAACGGTGCTCCGCCTGCGACCAAGGCCGTATTAAGGAGCCTCTGTATAACCCCTTGCATGCTCAGTCTTTCAGGCTGGTT
>NZ_AQOQ01000032.1:0-38960 GCF_002888555.1 Alcanivorax sp. MD8A
CTGAAAGACTGAGCATGCAAGGAGTTATTTAGAGGCTCCTTCGCTCCCCACGAAAAACCCCCGCAGCTGGGCGGGGGTCAATGTCAGGCCTGGGAGTACCTTACTCCACAGGCCCGAAAGTTGGTTTCTCCACATCGGTGGAGGCCAGACTGATCGCCTGATCCATGGTTTCCACCATTTGTTTTGTATAGCGATAAATCAGAAACGGTACTGCGTTTTCGTAGAATTTGACCATGGACTCACGGATGAACTGCCATTTCAGCCCCACCTGATTCAGCGCCCGTGCCATGGCTTCATCCCCGGCATGCTTGCTTTTTGCAGCAGCGAGCATCTTTTCGAATTGGGGAACCGCATCCTTGAACTCAAGGCGGCCTTCATCGGAGCCAGCAGCCATGCCACCCGAAGGATCCGCTGCCAGGTTGAGATATTCAGAGGTCATCCGCTGCAGATACGCCGCCAGCTCACGCACATCGTCGTACTGACCGCTCTTTGCCTCACCAAAGGCCTCCATCTTTTCAACCATGATGGCGGGCAATTCATTCACATCCTGAATGATATAGGCGTTAGTAAACCCCTGCTCTGCCATGGTGTTACCACTGGCGGCATCTTCGTAGATCTGCCAGTCCTTTTCCAGCGCCATTACCAGATCCCTCTCTTCACTGCCCTCGGCATCACCATTGAGGGAGGCCAGAGCGGCTTGCGCACGGGAAATAGAGCGGTCCAGGTCTGACGCATAGGCATCGCTGCCGGTCATGACCGTCAGCATGTGAAAATCGGTACGGACCTGCCATAACGAGAGTTCGAATTCTTCGAGTTCTGCGGTGGAAATGGCTGCCATGCCCTGGGCCGGCAACAGGGTGATCGCCAACAGGCTGCCCAGTAGTCGCTTAGCCATAAGTTCTCCCTTTCTGATCTCGTTGTTCTGTTCTTTTGTTATACGGAGCCGCCCCATCTGACCCCAATTAAGTAAACACTATCACAGTTTTTATGAGAAATAGGAGTCTACAAGTATTCCTTGCCGACAGGCAGGGGCGGCACGGCTCCGGGTGGTAGCAAGCTCAAACCTTGCGCGATCCATTCCGGTCGCAACCATTGCAGGATAACCAGAGTGGTTACCGCAAGCAAAGTCAGCACGTTCCATAACCAGAACAGACCACCAAACACCTTCACCAACACACTGGGTGGCGGATTGGGCGTTCCGTAGCGATTCATCATGCTGCTGCCGTCCGCCAGGTAGAGGTAAAGCTGGAACGGCACATTCAAGAGCGGAATCAATGCGACCAACACCCACCAACCACTTCGGTCAATATCATGGAGGCGGCGGACCATCAGCCCGAACAGGTAGAGGGTCAGCACCAGCCCCACCAGCCCGGTGGCGACGATCCACACCACATCGGGTACCGACGGTAGCGCCGATACCACCCAGGACAGGGCAATCAATAGCATCCCTATCAGGCTGGAACAGAATTGATAACACGCATAGCGGAGCCGACCGAGCCGCTGCGTCAGACTGAGGGGCGAAATCGGCTCATACACAATGGTGCCGTTGCCCAGGTAACCCGGCTTGATATCCGGCCCTTTGTACAGGTTTTCCATGGCCAGCCTTACTCCTCACCCTGTTCCGATCGCCACTGGCGGTACTGCTCGATATCACCACGACATTGTCTCGCCGCCCGTGCCAATACCCCCGCATCATCCAGCAATCCCAGTGCGATGATGGGATCAGGGATCGCATCCAGCGGAATCAGGAAGTACACCAGCGCGGCTGCCAGACTGACCAGCGTCGACCAGGGCACCTGCCGATATCGGCCGGTAGCCCAGTCGTACAGCATGACGGCGAAGAGACGGACATCACCCGCCGCATCGCCAAGACGCGCCTTGAGCTTGTCGCCCCGTTGCAGCGCCAGACGAGCCAGCCAGCGAGTGGCCGATACCGAACGCAGAATGCGTTCAGCGCGGCGTCGTGCGAAGGAAAGATCAGCCATTGAGCTCGTGGAACAGGGCGCGATATTCCTCGGTGAGTTTGTGCTTGGGCTGCAAATTCACCAGCGGTGTGGCCCGCTCATGGGACTCACGCATCACGACACTGGAAGACAGCTTGTTCTCGAGAATCGGCAAGCCCTCTTCCTGCAACGACGCGACCAGTTCCTGGGGCAACCGGGCCCGAGGTTGGAACTGGTTGACGATAATGCCTTCAACCTGAAGCTCATCATTATGGTCTTCCCGGGCCTCCTGGATGTTTTCCAGCAGCGTATAAAGCGCCTTGCGGGAGAACGCATCACAGTCAAACGGAATCAGAACCTTGTCCGCGGCAATCAGGGCCGAGAGCGTGTAGAAGTTATAGGCTGGCGGGGTATCCACAAAGATGTTGTCAAAATCACGGGACAAGGTTTTCAGCAATCCCCGGAGTTTGTAGATCTTGTGTTTGGACTCGAGCATGTGCTCGATTTCGCCAAGTTCGCCGTTGGAGGGCAAGACGAACAGGTTCTCGAACGGAGTGGCGTGAACATAATCGCGTGGCTCTTTTTCTTTCAGGCGAAACGACAGCGTCTGGCCGAAGAAGGTGCCGATGTTAGGCTTGGGGCCTTCTCCGCCACTGTAGGCCTCCATCCCCAACAGGTACTGACTGGCATTACACTGGGGGTCGAGATCAACAACCAGGGTGCGGTTCCCCTCCGCAGCACTGATCGCGGCCAGATTGACGGTAATACTGGATTTACCCACTCCGCCCTTCTGGTTAAACACCACACGACGCATTCCTTGTTCTCCTTAAACTGCCGGATATTGGCCAGCCGTGGCTGACAAGCTTTGAGCCGAATCATACACAGCTACCGGCAAGCCTCACAGTGCTGAACTGCCGCGGTTATCCAGTCACTGCAGTCTTCCACAGATACTGTGGATAACTCATTGGACAACGCTGGGAGAAACCGCTGCAGGGCCGATAGCTGCACCTTCACCGCCGTCGTGATCAAAATTGCACCAGCACACACTAAACACGAAACGAAAATCTATATAGCACCCTTGTCCATGGTATCCACAGAGATACATAGTAAACACAATGTTGAGACTGGAGTGCCATCATGAGCCAGCCGTTCTGCACCATCCCCGCTGACAGCGAGCTGAAGGCCATTCGTGGTGACCGGGGTCTGCCCCTGATCGGGCTGACCCTGTCATTCATGAAAGACCCCATCAATTTGATGCGCAAGCGTTATGACCGCTATGGCCCGATTTCCTGGGCCAGTGTCTTTGGCATGCGCATGGTTCACATGGTAGGCCCGGACGCCAACCAGTTTGTGATGCTTAACCGCGGTGACTTGTTCTCAAACCATCAAGGTTGGGACTATTTCATTGGCAAGTTTTTCCACCGCGGCATCATGCTGCTGGATTTCGAGGAACACCGCTGGCACCGCAAGATCATGCAGCAGGCATTTAACCGCGATGTACTGCGGGGCTATCTTCAGCGCATGGGGCCGCATATTACCCAGGGCATTGAGCACTGGGACCGGGTACCGGATTTTCTGGTGTTTAATGCCATCAAACAACTGACACTGGATCTCGCCACCGACGTCTTCATGGGCTACGAACTGGGCCCGGAAAGCAAGGCCATCAACCAGGCGTTTATTGATACGGTACGTGCCGGCACATCGCTGGTACGCGCGAATGTACCCGGTGGTCGCTGGGCCAAAGGGCTCAAAGGGCGCAAGGTGCTGGAGCGCTTTTTCCGCAAGGAATTGCCAGCGAAACGGGCAAGTCAGGAATCTGATTTGTTCAGTGTGCTGTGCCATGCAAAAACAGAAGATGGAGACCAGTTCAGCGACGACGATGTGGTCAATCACATGATCTTCCTGATGATGGCGGCCCACGACACGACCACCATCACGCTGTCCACCCTCTTCTATTATCTGGCCAAGAATCCACAGTGGCAGCAGCGCTTGCGGGAAGAAAGTCAGGCCCTGAACAAGACCTGTATCAACTATGATGATCTGGCCAAACTGGAAGGGATTGGCCTGGCCATGAAAGAGGCCTTGAGACTATGCGCCCCGGTCCCCTCATTGCCACGCAAAACCGTCAGAGATGCCGAATTCAACGGCTACTTTATCCCCAAGGGCACCTTTATCAGCGTCAGCCCGTTCTTTACCCACTATATGGAAGAGTTCTGGCCGGAACCGGAAACCTTTGACCCAGAGAGGTTCAGCGAAGCACGCAGGGAAGACAAAATCCATCCTTATGCCTGGGTGCCGTTTGGCGGCGGGGCTCACAAGTGCATTGGTCTGCACTTCGCCGAGATGCAGGTCAAAGCGATACTCCATCAAGTATTACTGAATTATCGCTGGAGCGTGCCGGACAGTTATGAAATGCCGCTGGATACGACCAGCCTACCCGTGCCCGGGGACGGCCTGCCGGTCACATTACAGCGGCTCTAAGCCAGCAGGAAGGGAGCCAGCCTGCCAGTCATGCGAGGGCCAGGTTAGCGCCAGCAGGCTGACTCCCACTGTGTTTTTGGGGGTGCAGTGAGGAGGTGCAGTGAGAACTTGCCCCCTGTGGGAGCTTGCCAGCAAGCGATACGGCAGCAGTCGAGTCCAGCCACAATCAACGTGTAATGCGCTCGCCCTGACGCATCGTGACGAGTTCTTCCGCAGCCGTTGGATGGATCCCAACGGTGGCATCAAAATCTGCCTTGGTAGCGCCCATCTTGATCGCCACCGCGAACCCCTGGGTAATCTCGGCGGCATCCTCGCCGGCCATGTGCAACCCCAGGACCTTGTCTGTCTCATCATCGACAATCAACTTAATGAAACTCCGTTCCTGCAGCTCGCCAAGGGTATAGCGCATGGGTCGAAACTGGCTTTTGTAGACCCGGACCGCCCCACAAGACTCTAGCGCCTGTTGCTCGGTCATGCCGACGGTACCGATGTTGGGATGACTGAACACTGCCGTCGCAATATGTTCGTAATTCATGGCCACATCTGGCTTGTTCTGGCCGAACAGATGTGCGGCCAGCCACATGCCTTCAGCCAAGGCGACCGGGGTCAATTGTACGCGGTCGATCACATCGCCCAACGCATACAGCCCAGCATTGCTGGTCTGAAAATGCTCATCGACCTTGATAGCCCCGCGTTCGTTGAGTGCAGGCGCCGCCCCTTCAGCAAACAGTCCGTCCAATAGAGGAACACGGCCCGTGGCATAGAACACCTCATCGAACTCCTCTTCACCTCCATCCTGGAAGTGAAGTTGTTTCCGGCCTTCGGCTTCGGTGATTTTGGCCACATCGGTGTTGAACTTCAGTGTGACACCCTGCGCCGTCATCTGCGCTGCCACAAAAGCCCGAATATCCTCATCAAACCCACGCAAGAACAACTCCTTGCGATAGATCTGGGTGACCTCACAGCCCAGCCCATGCAGAATGCCGGCGAACTCCGTGGCGATATAGCCGCCCCCCACAACCGCCACCCGTTCGGGTAATTCGGGGAGATAGAACAAGTCGTCCGAAATTCGGACATGCTCTTTGCCCGGGAAATCCGGTACAAAGGGCTTACCGCCAACAGCGACCAATACATGCCTGGCCGTAAGGACCTGATCTCCCACCGAGACCCTGCCCTCACCCAGAACCGTGCCATGGCCCTGAAAAATGGTGACGCCGGCCTGGTCGAGAATACGCTTGTAAATGCCGTTCAAGCGCTCGATTTCCCGGCTCTTGTTGTCCCTGAGAGTCGCCCAGTCAAACGTCCAGCCATCAATCTGATAGCCATAATCGCTGGCCAGTGAAAATTCCTGGGGGAAATGTGCGCCATAGGAAAACAGTTTTTTGGGGACGCAGCCCACATTGACACAGGTCCCACCAAAAAAACGCTCTTCGATGATTGCCACGCTGGCGCCATGGCCCGCGGCCATACGCGCAGCACGGACGCCGCCGGAACCGGCGCCAATTACCACCAGATCAAACTCGGTTTTCACTGCTTACTCCTCGCAAATAGGGAATGTCAGGCAACTTGTTAGCTTTAGCGTTCTGATGCTCCGAACAGGGACTTGTTACGGTTTTCGGGTCTGCCACCTTACCAGTGTTGGTTGCTCACTGGGTCGCCCGGAAGTCAGATACTCTCCCGTAGCCACTTGGGGCCACAAATAATCCAGTGGAATGGATTCGCCGTTACTGCTGAGCATTCTGGCATGATGACGGCGCAATTCCCGCGGCTCACTGACGCCACAGGAATGGGCGATGGTTTCCACCTCTTTGACGAGATTGTCGTGGAAGTACGCCACCCTCTGTGATTTCTCTTCTGGAACCAGCCCTCGCTGCAAGCGGGGGTTATGGGTTGTCACCCCGGTTGGGCAGGTATTGCGGTTGCACTGCAGCGCCTGAATACAGCCCAGTGCAAACATGTAGCCACGGGCAGAAACACAGAAGTCCGCCCCGACCGCAATTGCCCAGGCCACCATGCTGGGATTTATCAGCTTGCCGGAGGCGATGATTCTGACCCTGTCGGTCAGGCCGTAGCCATCCCGTAAGTCCACCAGCAGGGGCAATGACTCCGCCAGATAGAGGCCCACATCATCCATCAGAGACATGGGCGCGGCGCCAGTGCCGCCGTCGCCACTATCTACGGTGATGAAATCAGGGGCGGATTCATGGCCTCGCTCATTAATAGCCAGGAACAGATCTTCCAGCCATCGAAACGACCCCAGCACACATTTGATCCCAGTGGGTTTTCCTGTCACCGCCCGGACATGGGCAATCATGGCCAGCAGGCTGTTGGCATCCTGCACATCGGGTTGGCCGTTGGGGCTGATGGAGGGTTCGCCGACGGGAATGCCACGTATCCTGCCGATTTCCTCCGTGACCTTTGCTGCTGGCAAAATCCCGCCCTTGCCGGGTTTTGCCCCTTGGCTGAGCTTGATTTCGAACATTTTAACCTGGGTATGTGCCGCAATTTTCGCCAGCTTGTCGTCGTCGAGGTTGCCGTCGCTGTCCCGAACACCATATCGGGCGGTCCCGATCTGAAACACCACATCACAGCCACCTTCAAGGTGATACGGAGACAGCCCGCCCTCCCCTGTGTTCATCCAGCAATTGGCCGCGGCCGCCCCTTTCGACAAGGCCTGTACCGCCGGTCGGGACAAGGCGCCAAAACTCATACCGGAGATGTTGAAAAAACTCTGAGCCACGTAAGGCTGATCACAGTGGGGGCCGATCATCAGCGGCAAGGTTTTGGCAGCGTTCTTTTCCAGCGTCGGGTACGGGCAATTCATGAAAATCACCCGCCCGGCGCCAATCTGTTTGGTCGACCCGAACGCAGAAGTGTTACTTAGGTTCTTGGCTGCACGGTACACCCAGCTGCGTTGCGCCCGGTTAAATGGCAGCTCTTCACGGTCCATGGCGAAAAAGTACTGACGGAAAAACTCGCCTAGATGCTCGAAAAAGTACCGAAACCGGCCAATCAAGGGGAAATTACGGCGGATGGCATGGGCTTTCTGGAAAAACCGGTCCTGTATCCACAGGGCCAGCGCCACCAGAATCAGCAACACCACAAGGGCAAGAAAACCCAGCTCCAGCCAGGCAATCATACTGCTCAACCAGGGTTGTAGCCGCTCCGGGAACATATTCTCTCCTTGTGACCTGCCCGGCACTTTGGCCAGATGGGCTATTGGGCCATCCGTCAGCCGGTAGTATGATATTTATAGGCGTCCACGTTAAACCCGGGATTTAACCATTTCATCGGTGAATGCTCGGCCACTATAAACGACGACGCTACCATGGGGGAAAGCGTTGCCGCTTGGCAGCGCATATAAAAAATACCAAGGCAGCACCTGCTGCCACCAAGGGTACTGGCCATAACAATGAACAAATACGTCCTGCTGACCCTGTGTGTCAGCAGCCTCATCGGATTGTCAGGAACGGCCGCTGCAGGGAACATCTACAAGTACCGTGCAGCGGACGGCACCATCCTGTTTACCGACCAGCCCCAGGAACGGGTTGGCGGTGACCACACGTTGCTGTCAGTACGGAAGGGGTGGAACTATCAGACCCGCGCGCTGAGCGATGCCGAACGTGACCGTTATGACAGCGTAATCACCCTCGCCGCCAGCCAGTACGGTGTCGAACCGGCCTTGATCAAGGCGGTTATCCATGCCGAATCCCTGTTCAACCCGAATGCCGTTTCCCGCGTTGGCGCTCAGGGCCTGATGCAACTGATGCCCGAAACCGCCAACTATCTGGAAGTGGCCAACCCCTTCGATGCCCGCCAGAACATCCTTGGGGGCACCCGGTTTCTTGCCTACCTGAAAGGCAAATTCACCGATCTTGACCATATTCTTGCCGCATACAATGCGGGCGAAGGCAATGTGCGTCGTTACGGTGGCATCCCACCGTTCAAGGAAACCCAAGCCTATGTTCGCAAGGTGAAACAGCTGAAAAGCCGTTACGCGCCACACTTCATCGTGGGCATGGGGGAAGAGGAAGTCTTCGCGGCGAGATAGGCCGGTGGTGAGCCATCAGCCATCAGCTATCAGCTATCAGCTATCAGCTATCAGCTATCAGTTTGAAAATCGCAACCCCAAGCCTGTTTCTTGATCTTCACGACTCATAACTCATAGCTGACAGCTGCCTTCAAGCCTTCAAGCCTCCACCCCCAACCACGGCCCATCATAGGCAATCCGATACTGGTCAAGACGATAGTTGGCGGTCAGGCATTGCCCGCTGCGCAAGGAGAATTCCATTCCGTGACCGGGGCAGCGCAACTGGTTACCGGACACGGTACAGCGATCAAGCGGGAAGTCGGCGTGAGGGCAACGGCGTTGCACCAACCAGGTCTGGCCATCCTCATGGATCAACAGCAGCTCTTCACGGCCGACTTTCACAGGCATACGCAGACCATCATAGAGCTCAAGCGACCGAATCAGTCGGTGAAACATTGACCGCCCTCCTTTTCGCAATACCCGCAGACACCAGCCATGACATGCAAAGCCCGATCGCAATGAAAAGGTTCATCACGGATTTTTGGGGGGACGCCTCCCACCCTTCTGTAGGAGCGTCGCTCGCGGCGCGATCCCGGTATCAAAAGCATTTTCACAAACAGCAAACCGGCCGCCCAGCAGTGATCTCTATACTCTCTGCCGTAAATCTGCCTTTGAAGATGCGGGCAATCGCGCCGCGAGCGACGCTCCTACGGCAAGCCGGCAGGCGTCAATCGGGCTTTCCCCTCAAATCTGTACAGAACCATAAAAAAGCCCGCTTGCGCGGGCTTTTTACTGTGCGATGAAGCGCCAGACAGGTCAAGCCGTGCGATTTACTCGCCGTGCTTACCCGCCAGGAAGAACCAGGTATCCAGCACTGAATCCGGGTTCAGGGATACAGAGGAGATACCCTGCTCCATCAGCCATTTCGCCAGGTCAGGATGGTCCGAGGGGCCCTGACCACAGATCCCGATGTATTTACCCTGCGCGTTACACGCATCAATGGCCATCTTCAGCAGCTTCTTCACTGCAGGATCGCGCTCATCAAACAGGTGGCTGACGATACCGGAATCGCGGTCCAGACCCAACGTCAGCTGGGTAAGGTCGTTGGAACCGATAGAGAAGCCGTCAAAGTTCTCCAGGAACTCATCAGCCAACAACGCATTGGTGGGCAGCTCGCACATCATGATGACACGCAGATCATTTTCACCACGCTTCAGGCCGTTCTTGCCGAGAAGCTCGATCACCTGTTCGGCTTCGCCAGTGGTACGAACGAACGGCACCATCAGCTCAACATTGGTAAAGCCCATCACATCGCGGACTTTCTTCATGGCCCGGCATTCGAGCTCGAAGCAGTCGCGGAAGTTCTCACTGATGTAGCGGCTCGCACCGCGGAAGCCCAGCATCGGGTTTTCTTCTTCCGGCTCGTAGTGCTTGCCACCGATCAGGTTGGCGTATTCGTTGGACTTGAAGTCAGACAGACGAACAATGACTTTCTCGGGGTAGAACGCCGCAGCCAGGGTCGACACGCCTTCCACCAGTTTCTCAACGTAGAAATCGACCGGATCGCCGTAGCCGGCAATACGCTTGTCGATGTTCTGCTTGATGTCATTCGGCATGCTGTCGTAGTTCAACAACGCCTTCGGGTGGACGCCAATCATGCGGTTGATGATGAACTCCAGACGGGCAAGCCCAACGCCCTGATTCGGCAGCCCCGCGAAATCGAAAGCACGATCCGGGTTGCCGACGTTCATCATGATCTTGAACGGCAGCTTCGGCATGGATTCGATGGAATTACGCTGTACGTCAAATTCCAGCTTGCCTTCATAGATCTTGCCGGTGTCGCCCTCAGCACAGGACGCGGTAACTTCCATGCCATCAGACAGCAGTTCCGTGGCATCGCCACACCCTACGATGGCAGGCACACCCAGCTCACGGGCAATAATGGCTGCGTGACAGGTCCGGCCACCACGGTTGGTAACGATGGCCGCCGCACGCTTCATGACCGGCTCCCAATCCGGATCCGTCATGTCGGTCACCAGCACGTCACCCGGCTGCACTTTGTCCATTTCCTTGACACTGGTAACGATGCGGACCGTACCGGCACCGATACGCTGGCCAATGGAGCGGCCTTCTACCAGAACCTTACCGGTCTGCTTGAGCAGGTAACGTTCCATGACGTTGGCATCAGAACGGCTCTTCACCGTCTCGGGACGGGCCTGAACGATGTACAGTTTGCCGTCATCACCATCCAGCGCCCACTCGATGTCCATGGGCATACCGTAGTGTTTCTCGATTTCGATCGCCTGACGAGACAGGTTCTCGATGTGTTCGTCGGTCAGACAGAACTTCATGCGGTCATCACGATCCACATCCACAATCTGGACTGACTTGCCAGCAGTGGCCTCAGCGCCGTAAATCATCTTCTGCATCTTGCTGCCCAGGTTACGGCGCAGGATGGCAGGCTTGTTATTCTGCAGTGTCTGCTTGTGAACGTAGAATTCGTCAGGGTTTACTGCACCCTGCACGACCATTTCACCCAGGCCGTAAGACGCGGTAATGAACACCACGTCCTTGAAACCGGATTCGGTATCAAGAGAGAACATCACGCCTGCGGCGCCCGTCTCGGAACGCACCATGCGCTGCACACCCGCGGACAGGGCAACCAGCTTGTGGTCAAAACCCTGATGCACCCGGTAGCTGATGGCACGATCATTAAACAGGGAGGCAAAGACCTCTTTCACAGCGACCATGACACTGTCGATACCACGGATATTCAGGAAGGTTTCCTGTTGGCCGGCAAACGAGGCATCCGGCAAATCCTCTGCGGTAGCGGAAGAACGGACCGCCACTGGCAGGTCGGCATTGCCCTCGCCGATCTGCTCGTAAGCTTCACGGATGGCCTTGTCCAACGCAGGCTGGAAAGGCGCATCAATCACCCACTGGCGGATTTCTTCACCGGTCTTGGCCAGTGCAACCACATCCTCAACATCAAGAGCGCTCAGCGCTTCGTTGATCTTTTGGGTCAGGTTGTTGTGCTCGAGGAACTCACGGAAGGCTTCAGCGGTAGTGGCAAAGCCGCCGGGCACGGAGACACCCGCTGCCGACAGATTGCTGATCATTTCACCCAGGGAGGCATTTTTGCCACCAACGTGTTCTACGTCGTCTTTCCCCAGATCCTGAAACCAGACTACATATTCCGCCAAGGTTGTCTCCTTAAATACGTGTTACCGGTAGTATCCACTGGCAATGCCGGGTCGAATCGAGCCGACATTCTACTCAAAACCATCACGGTTTGCCCGCCCAAGTGACAAAAAGGGGCGCGACTTTCGGCATTTATATGGCCAATTCGCTGCCACCCAGTTTTCAACGCCACTATCCCATTGAAAATGCAAGGATAATTCATGCTTTGGGCTATCGGCGCGCAGTGTAGTGGCAACGCGTGGTCCGGACAACGGCCAATTCGTGTCATTCAGCCTGCTTTACGGTCATGGCAGTGGAAAGCCCGGCGTGGAGTCACTAGACTGCTACGACAAAACAATGACTTAGGCACCCCTTGCAGGGCCAAAGATGGCTCTCACAGGTGCCTGCTAGACAATTTTCCTCAGGGACGATCAGGGACCGTCGTGCCCATGATCGCAAAGCCAGCCCTATGGCCAGCACTCTCATGCGGGATCAGACATGGCACTTATCATGAAACGTACAGCCTTTTACCTCTCTGACGGCACAGGCATTACGGCCGAAACCCTTGGCCACAGTATGCTCAGCCAATTTGGCGATATTGAATTCGTTCAAGTCACCCTCCCCTTTGTGCAATCCGACCAGCAAACACGAGAGGCCGTAGAACGCATCAACAGGGCCCACCAGGAAGACGGGGTAAAACCGGTGGTCTTCTCTACTCTGGTGAACAACGAACACCGCGAGATTCTGCACAGCTGCAAAGGTATGGTGCTGGACCTGTTCGGCGCCTTCCTCAACCCGCTGGAGGAAGAACTGGGGGTTCGCTCCAATCACAAGATCAACCAGAGTCACGCCATCCGTGACGCCGACTCCTACCGTATTCGGATCAATGCCGTCCACTTTGCGCTAGACAACGATGATGGCGCCCGGACGCGGCACTACGACCAGGCTGACATTATCCTCATCGGCGTCTCCCGCTCCGGCAAAACGCCCACCAGCCTTTATCTGGCTCTTCAATTTGGATTATTTGCTGCCAACTACCCGCTCACTGAAGACGACTTCGATGACCTGCGACTTCCCAAGGCGCTCCAGGAACACAAAACGAAGCTATTCGGCCTGACTATCAACGCCGAGCGCCTTAGCGCGATTCGCAGTGAACGCAAGTCAAACAGCAAATACGCCTCTCTGCGCCAATGCGACATGGAACTGCGCGCCCTGGAAGCCATGTACAACAAGCACAACATCCCCTATCTGGATGCCACAGAGTTATCTATCGAAGAGATCAGTACACGGGTATTGGCGATGAAAGGCCTGAAGCGACGACTTCAGTGACTTTTTAAAAAGGGCTTATAGTAAATACTATAGACCCTTCGTATCAGAACGATTACTGCTGTTTCAAGGTGAGTGCAGCTCTGACCTGTCCAGCCGGAACTACAATAGTTCCCAGATTTTGGCCGCCAAACTCGACACGACCAATTTGAAGAGCATCTCCGGCACCACCTCCCGGTTTGGTTGCTAACGCGCCAATTTTCATATTGGTTTGGATACGCAACTTGGGACGATCATCACTTTCCGCTGTAGCTGAAAGCAGATCGATCTTGCCGCCACCCCCGACCACGTCTCCAGGTATCTCGATATCACCAGTGATATCTGCAAGCCTCAGATCTACATTCAACTTGTTGAAGTTCGGCTCAGCAAAAGAAATGTAGGAACCATCGTCATGGCCATGTCCACCACCTGTCGAGTTTGAAAATCCTCCACTTAGATTTGCAAAGCTAAGAAAACCGCCAAAATTAATATAGTCGCCAGAAAGTGCTGGAAGCAGTTTGAATACGAATTCATCAAATTCGAAATTCATATCAATATAGCTTCCATAGATTGGATACTTCATATACGGGATGTCACCGCCAGCAAACATACCACGCAACTGAAGACGAACTTCATTTGAACTAAGGCTCAAGCCATTAAACAGAGACAGCCCTACTGACAGATCGTTGGCAGCAAAAATGAGATCTGAACCAACGAGACCAATCGCCAAGCCTTGTACATCCGTGTCTGTCGGATGAGTAACCTCTGTATCCCCAATCATCAAATGCGTGCCATTTTCCCAACGAGAAAGATCAGGGCGGCCCTTTGCGTCTGCACCTCCAATAGTCTGGATGGCAGTTACCACATCCATAGTTATGCCCCCACCCGTTTGAGGGTAGAGGTAAACGTTGCTGCTGATATCACCCAATGTATAGATCAGCGCCCAACCCTCATTCACATCAAGGCCAGCTGCAGGACCTGCACCATCACGATAAGAGACGTTTGAGGAATACGCATGAAGCCCCCATTCGCGGGCAATGAGAGCCAGCCCAGAATTCGACGCAGGCACATCAATCACCTGAACAGGAAGCAACCCCCCTGTGCTGGATGAACACGATCCAGCCGTTATACCGAATGTATTCCCTCCTCCGTAGCAGATCCCACCAACCCCCTGGCCTGCCGAGATAGCGTCAAGCGTGATATAACCGAATTCGACATCCTTACGGCCCGGGTCCAGTGTACTGGGCAAACTCACGGGTTGGGTAAATTCAAGGTAGGACTGCTTTTGATCCCCTGCCACTTCAGGTTTGGCTTCACCGATAACAAACTGAAAATCATCTGCAAGGTCGAAGCCTAAGGAAGTCGTCAGCCCCCCCGTAAATGAATTGTCAGCAATCCAGGTCCCTTGCGGGCGCAATCTAAGGCCAACATCATCCAGTCCTCCACGCCAGCCAAAAAACAACATAGGGATAGACTCAGAGGTCTTCTGAAATGAACCAGCAGCTGTGTTCGCTTCATTTGCATAGATATCAAATGTAAGATTCAAATCGGTTCGCGAAGCTGGTGCGCTCTGCAGAAAAATTCCATCATTATCGATCCCAATCGTTCCTTCATGCATATCAAAAAGAAGACCAAAATTAGCTAGCTGTATTTCAGTACTGCCTGCGGCTCCCATACGATAAAACAAAAGGCCAGGATCATTAATTTCCCAGTTAGAGGGGTTGGAATCTGATGCATCCACATTACCGACATTGAGAATCAATCGCGCATTATTGGTAGAAGCATTAAACAAGCCCCCATCACCAATCATGGCAAAGCGACCCGCCGAATCAAATGCCGCAGCGCCAAATGAGCGAGTATCATCCGAAACAGAGAGGCTTCCAAACTGAGCTCTCATTCGATCCCAGGTTGCATCAATAGCCAACCCTGAACGGTTATCACTATTCGTAAAGGCATCAATCGCTACAGAAATATCCAGCAAATCCGTTGTTGCTGCCCCGTCTACCCCTATGGGAATAAGACGAAAAGAGTCATCAAGGTTACCGGCTTTCCCAAGATGGATAGCATTTTCATAAGATGGTCCTGTTGACCCTTCATCCATCACCCAACGAATCTGGTCTGCCTGGATTCCAGTGCTGGACTCCAGATTGAGTGTAACCCCATCACGCCCAGACACTCTCCCCATTTCATCTTCTGACATGGTTTCAAGTGCGCTCACACCAGTAGAGATGGAGGCTAATACACTGATTATAGAGAGCTGAAAAATTATTATTTTATTCATGGCATCCTCTCAGCAGAACAAGGTGTTGCCAAAACAGTTATCTGGCGGACTACTATTAAGTTCGATATTCTCAACTACCACACCTGGTGTTCCGAGAGCACCAAGACAACCGAAGAATCCACATGGAATATTAACATGGGGGGTTTGAATATTAATTGCTTTTACATCTGGCACATTCATCCACCAGCCTGTATTCGCTGTCACTGCGTAACCGCTTTTATCATAGGTGGGGTAGCTAACCCGCTCTCGTTGCAATGAAAGAAAGAAGTCGCCAGTATTTTGTAATTCAAAACCATGTACAAAGCTGAATTTCTCAACCATGTTTGCATAAGCAGACCCCAAAATACTGACAAAACCGCCTTCCAGCTCTACGGGGATACTTGTTTGTTGAAGGTATGTCATACGCGTCCCTGTGGTACGCGCATTGTCAAGGTAGTATGCGTCGCCCGCATTAGTTCCGTCACATGGACCACTTACACGAACCCAGCCAATACACCCCACGGTGTCACCAAACGCACCCACAGTCATAGGAACTTCAGTAGACAGTTCAATATTGAGGTAGCCACTAATTGCATTTAACCCCCCGTGACAATTAGGGTCATTTCCTCTGCAATTCACATTACCAACACCAAAGTATCCATTAGCGCTTTGTGAACCGACTTTTATACCGACAATTTCCCTTAGCGTCTTATCTCCATCATTTTTAATGGCAAACTCAAGATAAGGACGGGTTAAGAGGAAATCACTCGTAGCCGCATCTCCAGACCCGGGAATGCTATAGCCATCGGGGGAAGTCTGTCCGCACCCTGTCCCGGTACAGTTACCCATTAGCCGCACATAATCCATATCGATGTCACATACGGAAGCGTCGATCGCATCATTCGACCCACCGCAACCGAGTTTAAACTCATCAATATTCGCATTTAATGCCAGCTGGACATCCAGCCCAGCACGGTAAAACACGAAATTATTATACGGATTTGAGTCAGTAGTACTCCCAACAATCACATCCGAATTAATCAAAGCCTGACCAGTGACTGCAGACATGTCTTTGTCGGATAGAGGTGCCAATGCCGAATGGGCACTTGACGCCACCCCCATTGAAAACAGAAAAAACGCAGCGGAAGTGATGGTAGAAAAAAAATGAGAAGCAAAAGCCCGGACTAGCATACGCCACCCCCACCGGCAGAACATGTTGTTATTTTCATATGATTGAAGAGAATTCCGTTAATTCTGGCATCACCAATATTTACCGACGTCAGATTATTCGCGGTATAGGTTACATTGGCGCCAGGAGAGCAGCCTCCACCGGTATCACCTGTCGAACATGAGAGGTTAATCCCAGGCCGAGATGCATAAGCGGAAAAAGTGGAACTCGAGGAATTTGACTTAAAAATGATGCCGTCAGAAGTATTCTGGCGCTTCTGGGCTGTCGTCAGCCCCCCGCCATCATTACCTGAGTTTTGTACACCCCAGCGGGCATAGCCATGTGTGTTAAAGTACTCAGCGGGACGGTTATTTCTGTTGTAACCGATATTAGGATCATCATTGAGCCCATCCCCTCCAAGACTATAGAACTCATTATACACATTCGGTATGTTGGGGATCCGCGTGAGTTCGATAATAAAATTACCAGGAGCACCCGCAACATCATCCAGAGTTATAGCCTGGTAATGCAGCTGCCCCAAAGGAAGGTAGGCATCGACATTCTTGAAATACAAACCCTCATTATCATTGAAATTCGGTACTAGATGGAGTGCATCAGGGCTGTTACCCAGCTGGCCAACCGAAAATCTGAAATCGCCAGAAAGCGCGCTTTGGTAGACAATGCCGAACGTAGAATCCGCGTTATTCTCTGTTTTGAGCAATCGAAGGATTGCAGGTTTGCCGTCAGTTGTGACAGGCTTTCCGTAAATAATGGTTTGGCTCTGTAAAAAATCGGCCTGACTATGATTTGAACCATCAGCTGCAGGTGCCGTTGCGCTTCTCCCTACTTCAATTTCTCCCCAAAAGGCCCAGCGCCAAGGGGATGGCACAGAACTTGGTCCAATCAACTCAAGTACTGTAGGTCGATCGTTACCCGACAGCAGCGCACCTTGATAGTCGTAGCCCTCATAATCGAAAACACGAATCACGTAGGGGTTATAAACAGATGCAAAATTTGCGATGGACCCCGTACCCATTGGACATGAAAGCGGATCTGCTCCAGAACAACCATCACCGTACCAGTCCGTACCAGCACCGCCACCGGTAAGACTCAACCCATAATAACGAGCATCACCACGCTGCCACCCAGCGCTACCAGCCGTGCCTGTTAGCTCTATGTAGCTTGTTGGTGCCATGGCGAAACGAAAATCATCTAGGGCAAGTGCGAGCCCTGCCCCACTGATACCAGAAAGATCAGAGTCATCCAGAGATGTCATTGCCTGTGAGGCTCCGGCAATTACTGAAAACAGAATCCCTGAGGAAAGAGAGAATAGCGCTCCACAAAGTCGCTTATTACTTAATCGCTGAATAGGCATGGCTAGAATCCGAACAAATAAGCCTGGCCCTGAATGTCAGCACCAGCATAAGGGGAATTATTATCTGCTATTTTCAAGCCCAGAAATGAGCCATTAACATTCTGACTGTGCCCTGTAGCGCCATATTCAACAGCCATACCACCTATGCTAAGGCCAAGACGAAGGCTATCGTATCCATCGCTTTGGCGGCTCGTAGGGTTGTAGGTTGGGGCCGTAAAATTCCCTGCTGCATCACGGCTGCCAGGGGCTCGAATCATCAACCCCGCAAGGTCATCAAAATACGATGGAGGGACTCCTGAGGAGCCACAGTTATTTCCAGTCGGATCGATTAAACAGGTCGAACCGTCAGAATCCAAAAACTTACCCGGAGCGTAAGTTGTTGGGTCATTCCCAGCATCGACGAGGTAGCCCGCATCCAGAAACAAATTGTCCACCCGCATGCTGCCGTAGTAGTCCTTAATAACAAGCCACTCATTAGCTCTATTCGCAAAGCTAAGTGCCAAAGTACACGTCAGGAATGAACCATCATCGTAATTGCCGGTTCCACACCCAGAGATCGGGGTGAAATTATTTCCTGTGAGGTCAACAACACCATCCCCGTTCATATCCTGGACATTGATATCCAGCTCTATCCCAATGGAAATGCCTGACTGGCCCGCTACTGCGGCGAGTGAATTGTCGCCCATAGCTACCATATCTGCAGAGGCCATAGATGGAAGCAGAACAGAGAAGGCAGGAATCACATATCTGCTAAAGCTGGAATTGGGCACTGTGACCTCGTTCTTGTTATTCAGGCCCAAGCGAAAGTGAGCTTTTCGGTCAGGTCTGGTTATCTTTTGCCACATGATTACACAGTGAAATACGGTGCCGCAACACTTGTTAACATAAACAGTACACAATGGTTTGGTTTTTTGTTCTTTATATTCAGTAACTTAATTGACATATACGCAGCATATACCCTTTTGTGGACAGGCGTACTCATTACCAGAATAAACGGGGTGTTACCTTTATCTACACTTTTCTATAAATCGTATATGACCGACCGGTCATTATTTTACCCATCAAGGGGAGATTGGAAAGTGGCGCAGGGGGTGCAGGTGTGGAAGCACAAGAATGTCGCCTGCACGCAGAGTCCCGCATGGGGGCTGTGTTTGGTCAAGAGAAAACGCCCCTCGCCAGCCTGGCGGGAGAAGGATTCTAAACCGCAATACGCTATGAGGAATTTTAGAGAGGATGCTGGGAGCGGGGTGAAATGGCGGAGATTGGCTGACGCCAATTTCCGCCCTACCCGCTCGTTTAACGAGCAGTTATCAGAAGCAATCGCCGGGGATGCGGACGTTGCCTTCCATCAGGACACGGGCGCTGCGGCTCATGCTGGCTTTGGTGGCAGTCCACTGGCCATCTTCTAGCTTGGCCCCGGCGCCAACGCGCAGGGTGCCAGAAGGATGGCCGAAGGTGACACTGTCACGCTCACCGCCGCCGGCTGCCAGGTTCACCAGGGTGCCCGGTACGGCTGAGGCGCTGGCGATGGCCACGGCTGCGGTGCCCATCATGGCGTGGTGCAGCTTGCCCATGGACAGGGCGCGCACCAGCAGGTCGATATCCCCTTCACCAATTTCCTTGCCGCTGGAAGCCGCGTAGGCTTTCGGCTTGGAGACAAAGGCCACTTTGGGGGTGTGCTGGCGAGCTTCCGCTTCTTCAATGTTCTCGATCAGACCCATGCGCATGGCGCCGTAGGCACGGATGGTCTCGAACATGGCCAGGGCGTCCTTGTTTTCGTTGATATCGCCCTGCAGCTCGGTACCGGTGTAACCGATATCTTCTGCGTTCACGAAAACCGTGGGAATACCCGCATTGATCATGGTCGCCGGGAAGGTGCCCACTCCGGGAACTTCCAGTTCATCAACCACATTGCCGGTGGGGAACATGGCGCCCTCCCCGTCTGCCGGGTCCATGAAGTCCACCTGCACTTCGGCCGCCGGGAAGGTCACGCCGTCCAGCTCGAAGTCGCCGGTTTCCTGCACCTCACCATTGGTGATCGGTACGTGGGCAACGATGGTTTTTTCGATGTTGACCTGCCAGATGCGCACAACTGCAATACCGTTTTCCGGGATGCGGTTGGCGGCGACCAGGCCGTTGCTGATGGCGAAGGAGCCCACAGCCGCAGTCAGGTTGCCGCAGTTACCGCTCCAGTCTACGAACGGCTTGTCGATTGAGACCTGACCAAACAGGTAGTCCACGTCGTGGTCGGCCTTTTCACTTTTGGCCAGGATCACGGTCTTGCTGGTGCTGGAGGTGGCGCCGCCCATACCGTCGGTTTGCTTGCCGTAGGGATCCGGGCTACCAATCACGCGCAGCAGGATCTTGTCACGGGCCTCTCCTGGCACCTGAGCCACTTCGGGCAGGTCTTTCAGGCTAAAAAATACGCCCTTGCTGGTGCCGCCACGCATGTAGGTAGCGGGGATTTTAATCTGAGGTGCATGAGCCATGGTGTTGCTCCTTTAAAAAAACCCCGGCGGTGGTACCGACGGGGTTGGATATACAGAGGGCTGCCTGCAAACGAAAAAGACCGCCTGCGGGCAGACTCCTACGGAAAGGCAATGTGCGGGAGCCTGCTTGAGTGCGAAGAATCGCTTGCAGGCAAGCTCCCACAGCAAGAACCGCCTTAGCCCGCTTCCGCCATGAACTCTTTGGCGAATTTCTGCAGGATGCCGCCGTTGGTGTACACGGAGACTTCTTCTGCGGTATCCAGACGACACAGCATCGGGACACGTTCCACGTCACCGTTCTGGCGAGTGATCACCAGGGTCATGGTGCCACGAGGAGCGATCTCTCCTTCTACGTCGTAGATCTCGGTACCGTCCAGCTTCAGGGTCTTGCGGGTGGTGCCTTCTTCGAACTGCAGGGGCATGACGCCCATGCCGATCAGGTTGGTACGGTGAATGCGCTCGAAACCTTCAGCGGCAATCACTTCCACACCGGCAAGGGCAACGCCCTTGGCCGCCCAGTCACGGGAAGAACCCTGACCATAGTCCGCGCCAGCCACAATGATCAGCGGCTGCTTGCGCTCCATGTAGGTTTCGATGGCTTCCCACATCCGCATCTGCTGGCCTTCCGGCTCAACACGCGCCAGGGAACCCTGGATCACTTCACCGTTCTCGTCACGGCACATCTCGTTGAACAGTTTCGGGTTCGCGAGAGTGGCGCGCTGGGCGGTGAGGTGGTCACCACGGTGGGTCGCGTAGGAATTGAAGTCCTCCTGCGGCAGGCCCATCTTGTCCAGGTAGGCACCGGCAGCGCTGTCCAGCAGGATGGCGTTGGACGGAGACAGGTGGTCAGTGGTGATGTTGTCCGGCAGGATCGCCAGCGGGCGCATACCCTTCATCTCACGCTGACCGGCCATGTTGCCTTCCCAGTACGGAGGACGACGGATGTAGGTGGACTGAGGACGCCAGTCGTACAGCGGGCTGGCTGCGCGCTCACCGTCACCCTTCTTCTCGAACATCGGGATGTAGGTCTTGCGGAACTGTTCCGGCTTCACCGCAGATTTCACGATGGCATCGATCTCTTCATCAGACGGCCAGATGTCCTTCAGGTAGATCGGGTTACCCTCCTGATCCTTGCCCAGCGCATCTTTCTCGATATCAAAACGCATGGTACCGGCGATGGCGTAAGCCACCACCAGCGGCGGAGATGCCAGGAACGCCTGCTTGGCGTAAGGGTGAATACGACCGTCGAAGTTGCGGTTACCGGACAGTACCGCTGTGGCGTACAGGTCACGCTCGATCACTTCTTTCTGGATCTCGGGAGCCAGCGCACCAGACATACCGTTACAGGTGGTACAGGCAAAGGCCACCACGTCGAAGCCCAGTTCCTGCAGCTCAGGCAGCAGACCGGATTCTTCCAGGTACATCTTCACGGTCTTGGAACCCGGTGCCAGGGAGCTCTTCACCCACGGCTTGCGCACCAGACCCAGCTTGTTTGCATTACGGGCCAGCAGGCCGGCGCCAATGATGTTGCGCGGGTTGGAGGTGTTGGTACAACTGGTAATGGCTGCGATGATCACCGCGCCATCGGGCATCAAGCCCTCTTCCTCTTCCCACTCCTTGGCAATACCGCGGCTACCCAGTTCGGATACCGGCAGCAGTGCGTGCGGGTTGGACGGGCCAGCCAGGTTACGCTCCACCTTGGACAGATCGAAGTGCAGGACGCGCTCGTACTCGGCACCTTTCAGGCTGTCTGCCCACAGGCCGGTTTCCTTGGCGAATTTTTCTACCAGTGCTACCTGCTCATCTTCACGGCCGGTCAGCTTCAGGTAATCGATGGTCTGGCCATCGATGAAGAACATGCCCGCAGTGGCACCGTATTCCGGGGTCATGTTGGCGATGGTGGCACGGTCACCCACGGACAGGCTGTCGGCGCCTTCACCGTAGAATTCCAGGTAGGCGCCTACCACGCGCTCCTTACGCAGGAACTCGGTCAGAGCCAGCACCAGGTCGGTACCGGTGATGCCCGGCTTCAGTTTGCCAGTCATTTCCACACCGACGATGTCGGGCAGACGCATCATGGACGGGTTGCCGAGCATCACGTTTTCGGCTTCCAGACCACCCACACCCACGGAGATCACGCCCAGCGCGTCGACCATGGGAGTGTGGCTATCGGTGCCCACACAGGTATCAGGGAACGCCACACCGTCGCGAACCTGAACCACCGGAGACATTTTCTCCAGGTTGATCTGGTGCATGATGCCGTTACCCGGCGGGATCACATCGACGTTATCGAACGCCGTCTTGGTCCAGTTAATGAAGTGGAAACGGTCCGCGTTACGGCGCTCTTCCACGTCACGGTTCTTCTGGAACGCGTCTTTTTCAAAACCCGGGTGCTCTACGGCCAGGGAGTGATCCACGATCAGCTGGGTCGGCACTACCGGATTCACTTTGGAGGGGTCACCGCCCTTCTCGGCGATGGCATCACGCAGACCGGCCAGATCGACCAGTGCTGTCTGACCCAGAATGTCGTGACACACCACGCGCGCGGGGTACCACGGAAAATCCATGGTGCGCTTGCGTTCGATCAGCTGCTTGAGAGAATCCGTCAGATCCTCTGGCGCACAACGGCGAACCAGCTGCTCGGCAAGGATACGCGAGGTGAACGGAAGTTTGTCATAGGCCCCAGGCTGGATGGCGTCGACAGCCGCGCGGGTGTCGAAGTAGTCCAGCTGGGTGCCGGGAAGCTGCTTGCGATAATCAGTGTTCATAGCCTGGGACTCTCGTCGGGGACTCTATACAGGAGCTTGGGGAAATTGAGCCTGGGTAGGTGGAACTGTGGGAGCTTGCCTGCAAGCGAATACCTTCGTCTGCAAGCCGGCTCCCACAAAGAGCGAAACGCTAAAAAACGATTAGCCACGCTCTGCGATCGGAGTAACAGAACGCAGATCTTCACCCGTGTAATCCGCACTCGGACGGATGATGCGGTTGTCTGCACGCTGCTCCATCACGTGGCCAGCCCAACCGGTCAGTCGGCTCATCACGAAGATCGGGGTGAACAGCTTGGTCGGGATACCCATGAAGTGGTAAGCAGAGGCGTGGAAGAAGTCAGCGTTACAGAACAGCTTCTTCTCGCGCCACATGACTTCTTCACAACGTACGGAAACCGGGTACAGCACGGTGTCACCCACGTCGGCGGCCAACTTCTCGGACCATTCCTTGATGATGGCGTTACGCGGATCGGAAGTGCTGTAGATCGCGTGACCGAAGCCCATGATCTTTTCCTTACGCTCCAGCATGCCCATCATTTCTTGCTCGGCGTGATCGGCAGAAGTGAACTTCTCGATCATGTCCATGGCAGCTTCGTTGGCGCCACCGTGCAGCGGACCTCGCAGGGTGCCGATGGCACCGGTGATGCAGCTGTGGATGTCGGACAGGGTGGAAGCACACACACGAGCGGTGAACGTGGAAGCGTTGAATTCGTGCTCTGCGTAAAGGATCAGAGACACGTTCATTACGCGCTCATGCAGCTCGTTGGGCTTTTCGCCACGCAGCATGTGCAGGAAGTGGGCGCCGATGGAATCGTCGTCAGTGTTTTCTTCAACACGCACGCCATCGTGGCTGAAACGGTACCAGTAGCAGATGATGGACGGGAAGCAAGCCAGCATGCGGTCGATGGCTTCTTCCTGAGTCGGGAACACACCCATTACAGTAGTGTCTTCCTGCTCGAGGTTGCCCAGCATGGAACAACCAGTACGGATCACGTCCATCGGGTGGGCGTCAGCCGGGATGCGCTCCAGCACTTCTTTCAGTGCTTGCGGCAGGCTGCGCAGACCTTTCAGTTTGGTCTTGTAGGCATCCAGTTCAGCCTGAGTGGGTAGCGCGCCCTTCAGGATCAGGTGTGCCACTTCTTCGAATTCGCAGTTTTCAGCCAGGTCTTTCACGTCGTAACCGCGGTAGGTCAGGCCGGAGCCGGAAACACCTACAGTAGAAAGAGCGGTTTTACCTGCTACCTGGCCACGCAGGCCAGCGCCTGAGAGTTTCTTGCCTTCTGCCATTGTTCATCTCCTGGTTAATCTGTTGTTCAACCGCCAAAGCGGAATCTTTACGGTAGGAACGGCGCTTGAGCCGCGAAACCCTTCTCGGCTCAAGCAGAGCTCCTACAATGATCGTGTTGCCTTAGCCCTTCTTCTGGGCAAACAGTGCGTCCAGTTTCTGCTCGTAGTCGTGGTAGTTAAGGAAATCGTACAGCTCCATACGTGTCTGCATGATGTCCACCACGTCTTTCTGGTGACCGTTTTCTCGGATGCTCTGGTACACCTGCAGGGCGGCCTTGTTCATGGCGCGGAAAGCACTCAGCGGGTACAGGATCATGTCGGCACCAGCTTCAGCCAGTTCTTCGCGGGTGAACAGCGGCGTGGCACCGAATTCGGTAATGTTGGCCAGCAGCGGCACGTCACCCAGGCCGGCCTTGAATGCACGGTAATCTTCCAGGGTATGTACGGCTTCAGCGAAGATGCCGTCGGCACCCGCTTCGATACAGGCCTTGGCACGCTCAACCGCAGACTCCAGGCCTTCCATCTGGAACGCATCGGTACGAGCGATGATGAAGAAATCGTCATCGGACTTGCCATCAACGGCGGCCTTCACGCGGTCAACCATTTCCGCCTGGGATACGATTTCCTTATTCGGCCGGTGGCCACAACGTTTCTGGGCAACCTGGTCTTCCAGGTGTACTGCACCCGCGCCAGCCTTGATCATTTCTTTAACAGTGCGGGAGATATTGAACGCCCCACCCCAGCCGGTATCGATATCCACCAGCAGCGGGGTCTCCACCGCACTGGAGATACGACGCACGTCTTCCAGCACATCATTCATGCTGGTCATACCCAGATCCGGCATGCCATAGCTGGCATTGGCGACACCGCCACCAGACAGATAAATGGCACGGTAGCCGGTCTGCTCAGCCAACATGGCGGCATAGGCGTTGATGGTACCCATGATCTGCAGGGGCTTCTCTTCTGCAAGTGCCTTGCGGAAGCGGGCGCCGGGGGTCAGGTTTGCTGACATGGCGTTCTCCTATTGGTCCGTTTTCAGGTTTTCCGCCTTGTGGGCGGCGTATTGGGTTTCAATATTCTTGCGGGCGCTGCTGATATGACGACGCATCAACAGCTCGGCCATTTCGCCATCGCGGGCTTCAATGGCTTCGACAATTCGGCGGTGTTCATTGAGGGCTTTTTGCGGACGATTGGCAACGGAACTGAACTGGTAACGGTACATACGCACCAGGTGATACAGCTCGCCAATCAGCATCTGGCTAAGGGTGGCGTTATGGCTGCCCTGAATAATGCGATAGTGAAAATCCAGATCCCCTTCGCGCTGAAAATAGGCGGTGTCTTCGCGCAGATCCTGCTGTTGTTCATGCTGTGACAGGACCCCGAACAAGCCTTTTACCTCGTCATCAGACATGCATTCAGCCGCCAGCCGCGCAGCCATACCTTCCAGGGCCTCGCGAACGTGGTAAATCTCGATCAGGTCATCAAAACTGAGGGAGGCAACGCGGGTGCCCACATGGACTTCTCGCTCAAGGAGCTTGCGGGATTCAAGCCGGCGGATGGCTTCACGGAGAGGGCCACGACTTACACCGTAGCGGGCCGCCAGCTCAGTTTCGCTGACCTTGGACCCGGGAGGAATCTGGCCACGCACAATATCGTCCTGCAACCGGGCGAAAACCCGATCTGCAAGCGTTCTTGCACTTTCTGGCGCAGCAGCAGACATAAAACAGCCCGATTGTTGACAATATTCACAACCGGGCTGGACTCTACGCCCCTAAACAGGATGTTTCAAGGACCATTGTTGACAATGATTGATGGTTTCGATCAGGGCGTACAGCCATCCTCACCGAAGACTACCGCTCCAGATTGCAGAGAGGCGAAAACCAGCCGCTCAAGATCCGAGGGGGAATCCTGGCTGGACCAGTTTTCACGCTGAATCGGCGGCAGGTAGGCAGATTCCAGCCAGCCAGCACGAACCTGGTTATCAAAGCCCTCATCCCCCAGTCGAAACATCGGGGAGCAGCTCTCATCAAGATCAATACGACCCTGAACCTCTGCGTTATAGTGGGGTGCATCAGCCTGAACATCCATGCCCGGCGCCAAACGCAGATACACATTCACGCTGTTTGAGTCTGGCAGGGTTCGGGTCACCATTCCGACAAAATGATCGGCACCGCACGCACCACCATTCCCGGTTGTGATCAAACCCTCCGCATCGATGCTGAGACAGAAGTCGACAATCGAGTTGCTATCGATACGGGGGCGTTCACTGGTGATATCAAAGGTCGTGGATCCAGCGGTAATGGAAGTCGGGTAGTTGAACCCGTCTGCATCACCAATCTCTTCATTAGAGCCACCCGCCACCGGATCAGGAATTGAGCTGCATTCGGAGCCATCATCGGCCTCACCAACACACGCTCGCATCAAGGTAACGCGATAATCCTTACCCGCAACCAGTGACAAAGTGGCCGCATCCAGATCAACCTGTACCGCCCCCGTCTTGGTTCCGCGTACAGGCACGGGTTCGCCACTTGCACTGGCAGGGACGTTTTCACCCAGCACCTCACCAGACAAGGCCCCTTTGTCCGAGTCAGTTAATGAATAACTTGCGTTGGGGTAATCAAGGCCATAATCACCATTGCCGTTCACTTCAACACCGGCATACATGGTTTGCCCAAGTATCCTGCCCTTGAGCTCCGCATCAGTGTTGCCCGGCGGCGTTGCTCCCACGCCTGCCCCCGTCAGGGTAACGGACTGCTCGGAACCGCCAGTTTTTTCCAACTCAAGAATATCCGAGATACGGGAGGTACTGTCCAAACCAATGAAATCCAGACTGGTATCGCTGTCTTTGGAACGAATCACCTGACCGCCCGCCAGAATCACACCATTGGGCAATACAAGCGCACGCATGGCCAAGGCCAGACGCGAACCGTCGTCGCCGCTAAAATCACACCCTTGGAAAATCAGACACTCCCCTGCACTTTCATAGGTAAACAAGCCGGCACGGGTTCGGTCTGTGCCGATTTTGACTCGTCCCTCATAGGCCAGTGTGTCCCCATCAAAACCCGCTACGTCAGGCTCTCCGGCATCGGTCAGCTGGTTGGAGATTTCCGTGAACATGCCGCTCCAGGCATTGGTAAAGTCAGAATAGTTGGCATAACCATCAAACGGCTGACTGGGTATCAGAGCAGGGTTGTCATCAATAACATCGTTGATATTCACCCCTGAACCATCGCTGGCCTGATCGGAAATGCTGACCGCATCATCACCATTACCATCATTATCCAGTGCCTGAATAAGGGCTGAGCGGTAGATCACTGAGGTATTGGCCTCACTGCGTCTGGGTGCAGCAATCAGATCCGCGACCGTTACCTGGTAAGTCTCTTTTTGCAGTTGCTGAGGCAGCAAATAAGAGCCAAGACTCACCTTGTTACCTTCAAACAAGCCACTACCAAGGAAAAATTCGATACCCCGCGCATCGGCAGGGCAAACGGCAGTGTAGGCGGGAATCACTGTGCTGCCCTCGGTGGTGTCCACTGGACGGGTTCGCCCCAGTGACGAGCCACACTCATAACCGATATTAGCCACCCTGGGGCCTACCAGCTCGACATAAACCTCGCCCACTACATTCTCGTCACACTTGGTTCCAGCCGGACAGCCAGGAACGGTGGCATCGGAGAAATCTTCCCCACCATTACAGCCCGCCAGAGCCAGTACGAGGGCGCTAAGTGCCAGTATCCGTTGCATAGAATCTTACCTGTCATTGTCGGGGTGAATTGCAGCACGTTACTGTGCTGTCAGAACCAATTCACCTTCAGTAACCAGTTTCAGGCCGTCCGTTCCATCACGGCCTTGCAAATAGGGAAGGAAAACAACCAGATAGTGTTGACCCTGGTCTTTTTCAAGGGTTCCCTGCAGGTACCCGTAGCGGTACCACGTCTCGGGGTAACGACGGCTAAAGGGTTGATCGACCAGCATGACCGGTATTCCTTGATCATCCAGCCAAAGTAATTCAACACCGAGATAGGCCTGCTTGCGAATGAAGGCCATCAACGAAACCGACGTCACGGCGCTTTCCGGTGCCAACACCATGGCACGATAGGGTTGATCCCCTTTCATTAGCGGGCTGTCGCTATCAAACGTGACCAGCAGTTCATGCCCCGACTCAAGCACCTTTGCCTGTTCAAGAAAATGCTGGCAGCAGTCCGCCCGCAAGGCTCGATAAGTCTCCAGATAACCAGCCGGCCCCACCGGCTCATAGCCCGGTTTGGCGGTTCGGACAGCCTCACGCTCAGCCCCCATATCGAGAGGGCGGCTTACCAATTGCCCGGTTTCATCCACATAGGTGATAAAACGATCGTTCTCACGAGCTTCCAGCTCTTTATCAACCTCACCGCTTGGGCGGTAATCATCAACATTATCAGCAAGCGGGGAAGCCTTCTGCGCCGATTTCGGATCAGCGGATGTCTCAGTCTGCTGCGCTGAAACACCGGGCTGCTCGTCAGACACGGCCTGCTCAGGCTGTTGAACAGTGATCAGGTTACCCTGCGCATCTGTATAGACATAAAATCCCCCTTCCCCACCGCCCGATGGGTTCTGGCAGGCTGCAAGCAATGAGACAAGTAGTAATGGGATCAGTCTTTGCATGCTATCCAGTTCAAAGAAGAATGAGCGGAAGGCTAACGTGCGAGCGTCTGCGGCAGTCATGCTACCGCAGACGTCGAGTGAAAATCATAATCTAGAATTTGGTTCGGAAAGCCAGCCCTACAATAGTGATTTTTGCTTCCGTCTTGATGTCCAAACCGGCGTAGGGGTTATACACCACATTGTCGATACCCGTACAGTTAGCTGCACAGCTGGTATCCGCTGGGATTTCATCCTTGCTGTGAAGCATCCCGATACCCAGATCGATGTCGGTATCCTTATCCCATTTGTAACCCAGACCCAGGCTGTAATAGCGAGCCTCATTGATCGGCACCATCGGGCTACGACGCTCTTCAGGGATGGCTGATGCCCGGGGCTCATAACCTGCACGCAACTGAATACGACCCGTCAGATCGTAAGCCGCGCCAAAGGCAAGGTTCCAGGTGGACTGAAAGTTCAATGGATAGCTCAAGCGCGTCGGCGAGGAACCGGGCGAAAACAGCCGTGCCAGGCTCAATACCGCAGAGCTTCGATCAAACACGATATTGAAGGCGTCCCACTGTTTGTAGTCAGCCCACACTGCATCCACATTGAATTGCAGCCGCTCAGTCGGCTTGAACTTGATCCCGGTCTGGAACGTCGCCGGCATGGTCAGATCCATACTCACCCGCCCCACTTCCTCTTCACCCACATAGGAAGGAATACCCAGGACGGCCAATGCCAAGGCGCCGGTTGCAGAACCACCAATGCCATTGATGGTTTCACGGGCGGCATTGGAATAGGTGATTTTGTAATCACCCTTCATATGGGTCTTGGCTGGCGAGCGCCACACCGCACCCCAGGCAAAACGGTCATTGGGCTCCCAAAGGATCCCCAGGTTATACGATGGGCTGAACCGCTGATCCATGGAAACATCCAGAGACGCCAGGTTCTTGAACGGGCCCAAACCTTCTTCAGGGCGGCAGATCCCGAACAGAATCAGGTCCAGGGCGACGTTTGATTCACCTTCGAAAGGCGCGCAGATGCTTTCATCAATGACCCGGGCAAAGCCCAGCAATTCGTTAGGTGCCCGGAAGTCCTGTTCCAGCGAAATGGCCTGAAAACTCAAACCAATAGAGGCACCAATAGACAGCTCATCATTCACACGGTAGCCCACGGATGGAGACAGGTAAGTGATTCGCTCAAGCGCAACCCGCTCCCCCATGTAGTTGCCCACATCGTCTTCATCACGGTAGAAACCCGCAGCAAGCGGAAGGTAAGTCGCAGTGCCGAAGGTAAACTTAGAACCTGCCGGACGAATGGAAAACGCAGGCAGCGGCCCGGCAATCAAGGGGCCGGGAGGAAGATCAACGGTATCGTTGATAAACGGAAGATAAAGGGAGATGCCCTCTACACTACTGGTGGCGGTCTTGAAATCCCGACAGTAGTCAACACCATCATTGGGCGCATCATTACAGACAATCGGATCATCAGAAAACCCGAACACGTTATACCCGGGTGGTGCGGAGAACTCGGATTCCAAACTGAAATCGGCCCCCACAAACTGCAGGTCCATCCGGCGGCCATCCAGCTTGGCCAGACCAGCCGGGTTAAAGTGAATGGCCATAATCCCCGGCGGATCGGCGGTAACGGCATGCCCCATACTCATGGCGCGCACGTCTACTGCGATATTGTTGGCCAATTGCGCAGATGCCTGCCCGGCGCACAGGGCAAATAGCAATCCGGCAATTCGCCAGCTCAGCCTGTTATTCTTTTTCTGCATGGCTTACCCCTTTCTACTGCGCATTATCGGCTCAGGCGCCGGGCTTCAGGCCAGAGAAATCAATCGGCAACGAAATACCAAGCAGCACATCAGGGGAATCTTCTGTGAGACCAAAACCAAAGCTCAGGTTCACGATGCGGTTACTGGAGGTACGCAAGCCGAGGGAAGTATTCACCACGCTGGAGGTAGAATCTTCAGACTCAGCCGTATAGTCATCAAAGACGAAATTGGTCACGAAGTTGTAGGACTGCTGATAACTGGCGCTCAGAGAAACCTCATAGGACAGCGCATAAGCCAGCCCCATGGAAAAGTTAAGGCTGTCTCCTGGCTGTACTTCTTTCAGGATCGCACTACCACGACGCTGATTAAGCCCTGTTGCATCGAAGGCGTAGGTATACCCTAAAGAGCCAAACAACACGACAGGGTCAATTACCTTGCTGACACTCACCCCAGCGCCAACAGAGTAGTAGCCAGAGCCACTGGATACTTCCTCGTTGACATTGATTTCGTAGGGGCTGTCCCCTGTTGGCGTACTCAGCGTGGTGTAGAGCGTAGTATTCATTGCCCCGGGGCGAACCGGGAACGGCTGAAAACGCAGACCAAATGAGACATCACCCAGCGCCGCCTGAGAAACATCTTTCTGGGTGTCGTATTTATACGAGACCGGCAGTCGGGTGTTGAAAGTCAGGTTGTTCCAGATCCCGTAGTCAAAAGACAGGGAAGATGAGAATGCGTGTTGGGCATCCTGCTCGATGCGGAAGCGGCTGATATTGCCGGAATTTTCGTCGATAGCGATATCAATGCGATCATCCCGGTAATAATTGTAGTTGGCAGAGAAATTCAGTGACATCTGGCCGCTGGGCAGCAAGGAATACTGTTTTTCTGCTGCCTGGAAGACTTCTTCCAGGTTTTTCTCCTGGGTGACGTCATCCTCATTGGTCTGCAGGGCTTCACGGGCTTCCTCGACATTGTCAGCCGCCCAGGCAACATGCTGCGCCAACAAGAGTGCAGCAGCCACTGCCACCTTCCCAGACATCATTTTCATGCAAGCCTTCCTTTGTTCTGTTTGTTATTCGCCACTGCAGGCCTTATTGATGGAAGTAGGTACGCGTAGGCACATTGATAATACGGGTCGTGCCATCATCTTCTGAAATCTGAACCCGGGTAAGCGTACTTGCCTTGTCCGCCCAGTTTTCCATGGGGGTGGTAAATACCGGGAATACCTCAAATGCCCAACGGTTGATTGTGCGCTCATCCAAAAGTCGCAAATCATAGTCGGTCAATTCCAGGCCATCCTGGGGTTCAAAACCGTTGGGAAACACGATGAACAAGACATTCTGATCCCAGACTTCCTGAAACTTGGTCTCTGAGAAACTGATGTTGCCCAATGCCGGATCTGCCACAAAAACGTGGCCATCCTGGTATTTCTTCAACACGACAAAATGCTTAAAGCCCCCATACGCAATAGGCACAATAGCCGGGTGGTCAAGCGTCTTGATGTCATCCATTTCGGCCCGAAACCCCCCACTCGGGTGCCCCAACGCCGTCGCCAGACGCTTCATGTCCAGCAACGAAAAGCCTCGACGCTCAACGATTTTCTCGGTTTCCCCAAAGCGCAGAAGACCTTCCATGATCTGGCGCTCCTGAAACTGACGCCCCAGATATTGGTTAAGTACGGTGGTTAACGCGGCGGATCCGCAGGAGTAGTCATAGGCCTGCCGCACCACGTTGTGATAACGGAACTCGGATACCGGCTTGACCACGATATCGCGCTCACGAAGGGTGACCGGTTGGGTTGGGTGCTCATAGTAGATCTCACCCTTTTCAGGCGATTCGACCACTACGGATTCATTGATGGCAAAGTAGATCAGCGCCACACCCAGCATGGAAGTCAGCATCTGTTGGCATCCAGCGTTATTGTTATTGTTTGTTTCTTATATCGAGAGACATGTTAACCACGTCACCCGATACAGGCAACCATGTTGATTCGCCCAAGGGGCAGAAAGCCATGCCAGAAAGCCACCCCAAATAAAAACATCCCTTCACAGGCTCTCTTTCAAAATCAACAAGTTAGCAATTTGAAAGATACAATCAGCATTAATCATGGCACTTTCTTCACCGTGAAACACACCATAATGTCAGTTTCGGGCACTATTTAATGGTCAGATCATAGCCATAGCGCTCTGCTGCTTCACGAAAATGCGGCAGCACCGGCTCCATCCACTGTGCATAGTGACGCCACCGCTCTCTGGAACTGTCATAAATCTTTTGGGTGACACCCTGGTAGCTTGGGGTGGCCAGAGTCCCCCGCTGTTTGGCATGCTCATCGTAATTGAGCACGGCGCCATCCCAGGGCAACCCAAGGAAGTCCAGCACCTTGCGAGCCTCGCCTTCCAGATCCATGACCAGATCCTCATAACGGATATAGTGCATACGGCCTTTCAGATCGAAGACCTCTTCGTACTGCCACAACAACTTCATGACATGCTTGTAGAAGCTGGCTGCATTATCCAGGTCAAGGAAGTTGGCCATGGCATCAGTCACCTTGAAATTCTGCATGTAACCACTGAGTACACAATCTGCCGGATGCCTTAGGGACACCACAAACCGGGCCTGCGGGAAAAGCCTTAAAATGAGCCCTATATCAACAGTATCAAGGGGCATCTTTTCAATGAGCATGCCCCCCTTTTTCAAATTTACTTCCTGAGCCGCCACCTTGAAATAGGTATCCCTCAAGGCACCGACCTGCTCATCGGTCAGCTTGGCAATATAGCTCATTACCGTTTGCCACTGACTTTTCCAACCTACTTTGCCCTTCAAACTACCCTCAAGCTGAGCGATTGACTGCATCAGGGCGCTAGCTTGCCGTAAAACGGTGGATATCGTGGGAGGCTCTTCCATTGCCTGTACCGAGGGATGCGCATCCACTATCTGCTCTAACAACGTCGTACCAGAACGGGGGAATCCGATCATGAATACTGGGGTTACAGCTGGTGGAGTAGTTTTCGTCCAGCTCTCCACCCACTGTCTTGAAAACAACGACCTGAATACCTCAATCCGTTTCCGCAACGAATTATCGGAAAAGACGTTTTTCGATAGTCGAAGTTGCATTGCATTTCCGTTTTGAAATGCCCCGAACGCTTTGTCATATTCACCTTGCGCATCAAGTGATTTACCCAGCAACTTCCAACCAGAGACAGCAATCACATCATCACTCGATGTTTCCAGCCAACCCTCAAGCTCCTTGATAACCAAATCGTATTGCCTATGCTGGAAATGAGTCCTTGCTTTTAGATCTCTGTAGCGATTTAGCACAGAAGGATCTGACAAGTCCGTAACTTTCTCCAACTCAGACAGAGATTTTTCGGGTTCCAGCAAACGCAGATACACATCCGCTTTCGCAATGTAATGCTCAGCATTTAAATCTTTGGCCAGAGACGCAATTTTTTCAAGTGAAAGGAACGCGTCAGCCCAGCGAGCATCAGAATATTCCGCCTGATATTTCAGCTGCCAGCTGCGCCAATTGCTCGGAGCAAAACGAACCGACGCTTCTGAAAGTGCCTTCATTTGCGGGACGTCGTTTTGACGTTTACATGCCTCCATGCAAATGCGTGCCGCATCGAAATCAAGGTAGCCTTTACCCATGAAAGCAACCACGACCTGAACAGCGTCATGGTAGTTTCCTCGTTTACATAGCTGAAGAACGGCTGGCCGTAATTCGCGAGCGGTCAAAGTTGACATCATAGTTGTATTTCATTCTGTGATTACAGGATAAAGTCCAAAAAAAACGCCCGGCATAGCCGGGCGCTTTATACAGCAGGGTTGGAGCTTAGTGACCAGAGATGGTAATCGTCTGACCAGACAGATCCAAGCCGGTAATGTAAACATTACCAATTGAAGCAGCTGAACCATCATCAGCACCGAACGCCACACCCATTGCTGCCACCTGAACATCAGACAGCGCAGCATTGGTTGCGATAGCCAAGCCAGCATTAGTGATGGTGCCGGTAATGCCATTCACATCGACATTCCGAATGGAAATCTGGTCAGCAACCATGGCACCGCCACCACCAGCGCTCTGATCACGCAGAACGAAGTTGTCATTGGCATCGGTAGTCGCCGTACCGTAATCACCCAAGGTACCGATATCGATAGTCAGCGTAGTAGAAGAGCTCAATGCAAAGAAGTTGGCCGCATCGGAACCAAGCTGCACAGCCAGGTTCACATCATTCAGGGTGATCCCAACAGAATCGATCAACGGATCGCCAGCAGAAACGGCGGTCAGCTCAGAACCCACTTTGGCGATACCAGCCGCAACATCAGTACCATCAGTACCTTCGCCCACATAGATATCACCAGTATCCAGGGTCAGGGTCGGGATTGAGATATTTGCCTGCAGCACACCGGAGCCAGAGGCAGAGCTGGCAGAATCGATCAGGATGGAAATATCACCGCTCAGGCCCATGTCATCGATCAGAATCATACCCGGATTGGCAGGACCGCCAGCAAAGCCGTCGGTATCTTCAATACCCAGATCCAGGGTTGCGTTCAGGCTCAGACCGATGGAAATACCGTCTTGACCAGTCACGCTGGACAGCGCATCGTCCTGCATCGGCTCGAGAGCCAGGGCGCTCATGGGCGCGGCGGCTACGGCTGCTGCAAGAGCAAGTTTCTTGAAACCCATTGTTATTCTCCTCGTGTGCACAACGTTGTTGTAATGCTTATAGTGCGCCCCGGTTCTCGCAGAGCACGCATTTACGTTAACACAACAGTTACAAAAGCCAATGCGCCCGTTACAAAACTTTTTTCCTCCAACACCAATCCCTATCCCACTGATATAAAAGGATTTATTAAACAGAGGCACGAATGTATCAGCAAAATATTCCCAGGCCAGCTTTCGGCAATCGCATAATCTGTTACTGGCAGTAACAGGATAGGCACCCTTTTCTGTAACAGGTAAACTAGCGTTGCCCAAAAATGAACCGGTGACATGATTACACGCTGCCTATACCGCTCCGGGGGGCAACTTCTTGCCCTGCCCCAACCCGATCTGACCCTTATCGCCTCGAACGAGGATGACATGCGGGCCTGCATGACCCAGGTGAAGCGCGAACTCGGGACACGATACCGCTTTGTCTGCGGCTTGCTGCCCTATGAAAGTGGCCATTGGCGGCACAACCTGCGGGTAGCCCCCCTGCCGGTTACGCTATACCTATATAAAGAACCACCCAGGTTATTGGCTGACTCGGGGGAGGATCCCCGGGACTTCCGCCTGCATGGGGCCTTCAAACCAGATCAATCGAAAGGCGAATACCTCCAGTCCCTGTCACAAATTCGGCGTTACCTTGAGGCTGGCGATTGTTACCAGGTCAATTTGGCGCAGCGCTTTTCCGCTCCTTTCAGTGGCTCGGCCCTCTCGGCATGGCTCGCACTGGATGCTGCCCACCCTGCCCCCCATAGCTGCTATTTTGATACTGGCGATCAACAGATATTTGGCGTATCACCGGAGCGTTTTCTGTCGATTCGTCAGGGCAAGGTGGTCAGCGAGCCGATCAAGGGGTCACGGCCCAGGGGCGCAACCCCTGAAGAAGATCGCGCCCTTGCCCAAGAGCTGCAGGCCAACCCGAAGGACAGGGCTGAAAACCTGATGATCGTTGATCTGCTTCGTAATGACCTGGGGGCCTGCTGCAAGCCAGGCTCGGTCAGTGCTTCGCCCCTGTTCGAGCTACGCCAATTCAGTAATGTGCAGCATCTTGTCAGCACGGTGCACGGTGAATTGCTCGACGGCCTCTCGCCGCTGGAGGCACTCTGGCAAGCGTTTCCTGGAGGCTCGATTACGGGGGCGCCTAAAAAGCGCGCCATGGAAATTATTCATGAGCTTGAGCCTTTCGAGCGGGGAGCTTATTGCGGCAGCTTCTTCTGGATGGATGATCAGGGCAACCTGGATAGCAATATCCTGATCCGCACCATGCAGACGGAGGGAGACAGGATCTACTGTCATGGTGGCGGGGGGATCGTGTTTGATTCCGAACCGGAAGCCGAATACGAGGAGAGTTACTTCAAGGTCGCAAAACTGATGGGGGCGCTGGAAGAGGCTTTTTTGTAGGGCTTACATCCGGGTGGATGCGGATTTGACAGTAATGGCGGAGATGGGCATTCGCCCATTTCCGCCCTACGGTCCTTGTGGGAGCTTGCCTGCCAGTAAGCCAGCAGGCTGCCTCCACAGGAGCGTCACAGACTCTCACTATGCGAGCCTCGCTCCTACCCCCTTACAGCGGGATATCGCGCGGGCTGGCCTTGACGATTTCTTTTTTCAGGTCTTCGTAGCTGTGTACCGCCGGGAATTGCGGGAATTCGGCGATCACGTTGTCCGGAGCATGGAACAGAATGCCCTGCTCGGCTTCAGACAACATGGTGGTGTCGTTATAGGAATCGCCCGCGGCAATGCAGTGGTAATTCAGACCATGGAAGGCCTTGATAGACATGCGCTTGGGGTCTTTCTGGCGCAGCTTGTAATCAGTGATTTTGCCGCTCTCATCGACTTCCAGGCGGTGACAGAACAGGGTCGGCCAGCCCAGCTTCTTCATCAACGGCTTGGCGAATTCGTAGAAGGTGTCCGACAGGATGATCAGCTGGAAGTGTTCACGGGCCCAATCAACGAATTCCTTGGCGCCCTCTAATGGGTCCAGGGTATCAATGACTTCCTGGATATCAGGCAGGCCATAGCCTTTCTCATCCAGAATGCGCAGACGCATCTGCATCAGTTCATCGTAGTCCGGGATGTCCCGGGTGGTGGCACGAAGTTCCTCAATGCCGGTTTTCTCAGCGAAGTTGATCCAGATTTCAGGAATCAACACCCCTTCCAGGTCCAGACAGAGCAGTTCCACGGTTTTCCCCTATGGGTTGATCAGGCGCGCACAATGTAGCTGCGAGCCCTTTAGAAATCAATTGGCGCCAGATAAAGGCCGGTGCTGCCACTCAGAGCACAGCGTCCACGGAGGAGAACCCTCAACAGGCTTCAGGGGGGCATAATTCTCGGGGGACGGGAGCGCTGAAAGTGCATAGCCCCACTTGGTCAGAGCACTCATTGGGCAAGACACATCAACAGATAAGGCTCAAAGCAACCGAATCAAGCGGTTTCACATAATGCACGCTGTGGCCCGTGACGAGCGGATTCTAGCGGACGGGCAACTCAATGTCGGCAAACAGGGCTTCACGCTCTTCCCTGTTACTCGCCTTGATCGCGGCTTCTACCAGGTTCTGGCTGAGGTGAGGTGCAAATGCCTTGAGGAAGTCGTACATGAACCCCCGCAAGAAAGTCCCCTTGCGGAAGCCGATTCGGGTGGTGCTGGATTCAAACAGGTGGCTGGCATCCAGCGCGACAAGACCCTTGTCTTCAACCGGATCCACCGCCATGTGGGCAATGATCCCTACCCCCATCCCCAGGCGCACGTAGGTCTTGATCACATCGGCATCGGCGGCGGTGAATACCACCTTGGGTTCCAGCCCCTTGTCCGTGAAGGCGTCATCCAGTTTGCTGCGGCCAGTGAAGCCGAATACATAGGTCACGATCGGGAATTCCGCCAGCGCTTCAAGGGTCAGGGGTGTTACCTTCGTGAGTGGGTGCCCCTCGGGAACGACGACCGTACGGTTCCAGCGGTAGCACGGCATCATGATCAGGTCTGAAAAAAGATCCAGGGCTTCCGTGGCAATCGCGAAATCGACACTGCCATTGGCCGCCATCTCGGAAATCTGCATGGGCGTACCCTGATGCATATGCAGGGAGACATCCGGGAACAGTCGGGTGAACTGATGGATCACCGGCGGCAAGGCGTAGCGTGCCTGGGTATGGGTAGTGGCGATACTCAGCTCACCGCGGGACTCATCACGGAATTCCTGTGCGACACGACGAATGGATTCGGTCTGCTGGAGGATTTCACCGGCAATCCGCAGAATCGCCTGCCCGGCCGGAGTGATATGGGTCAGGTGCTTGCCACTGCGTGCAAATACCTCCACCCCAAGTTCGTCTTCCAGCATGCGGATCTGCTTGCTGATACCCGGCTGCGAGGTGTAGAGCGCAGCAGCGGTGGCAGACACATTCAGATCATGGCGCGCGACTTCCCAGATGTAGCGTAGTTGCTGCAGTTTCATCCTTGCCTCCGCAAGCTGATCCGATACCGGTTATAAGAATATAAGGAATTATACGTTCCGCGCATAGCACGCATAGGGGGGACGCTTGCTCAGGAGCCTCTGAATAACTCCTTGCATGCT